>NZ_QUGF01000005.1:0-285306 GCF_003479275.1 Clostridium sp. AF20-7
TATTATGGCAGAAAAAGGAGTGGAGGAACAGGTACTTGCTATGGAGCGTTTACCTATTACCGACAATCACGAATGTAATAACAAGCATTGCAACTATGCTGATACAGTTACTGCCGCAGATTTTAGAGGCGGGTATGCAGGTACTCATAAGCCTTGCACAAGGAATAGCACAGGCGCTGCCTACATTATTACCGACAATCGTAACAGTGGTAACAAATATTGTAACCATGCTGATAGAAAATATACCGCTGCTGATTACAGCAGCATTACAGTTGCTTACAGGGTTGGCGCAGGGACTGGTAGCAGCGCTGCCCGTACTGATTGAGGCACTGCCAGAAATTATAACGGCTATTATAAATGCACTGGTTGAGGGCATACCGCTCATTATCGAAAGTGCGGGCGATATTATAGTTGCGCTGATTGACGGCATCATAGATGCAGTACCGCTTTTAATCGCAGCTATGCAACAGATTATAGCAGCCATTGTAACAGGGTTGATTACGGGACTGCCTAAGATTTTGACAGCCGCAGGAAAACTGGTAACGACAATCATAAACAAAATAAAAGAGCTGCCTACTCTGATACCGCAGGCAATAGCAGCGGGAGTGGAAAAAATAGCAGAGTGGGGCGCAAATATGCAGGAAAAAGGCGGCACGGTTATAACAGACTTTGTAACAAAGGTTATAGAGATTGCAAAAGAACTGCCGCAGAAAATCTGGAACGGTATAGTAGGAGCAGTTACCAAAGTGGCTACGTGGGGCGCAAATATGCAGACCAAAGCCAAAGAGGTAATGAACACAATGCTTACGAATATCGTAACGATTGTAAAAGAAACGCCTGCTAAAATCTGGAACAGCATAGTAGGAGCAGTTACCAAAGTGGCTACGTGGGGTACAAATATGCTTACGAAAGCCAAAGAGGTAATGAATACAATGGTAACGGGCATTGTTACTATCGTAAAGGAAGTACCGCAGAAAATCTGGAACAGCATAGTAGGAGCAGTTACCAAAGTGGCTACGTGGGGTACAAATATGCTTACGAAAGCCAAAGAGGTAATGAATACAATGGTAACGGGCATTGTTACTATCGTAAAGGAAGTACCGCAGAAAATCTGGAACAGCATAGTAGGAGCAGTTACCAAAGTGGCTACGTGGGGTACAAATATGCTTACGAAAGCCAAAGAGGTAATGAATACAATGGTAACGGGCATTGTTACTATCGTAAAGGAAGTACCGCAGAAAATCTGGAACAGCATAGTAGGAGCAGTTACCAAAGTGGCTACGTGGGGTACAAATATGCTTACGAAAGCCAAAGAGGTAATGAATACAATGGTAACGGGCATTGTTACTATCGTAAAGGAAGTACCGCAGAAAATCTGGAACAGCATAGTAGGAGCAGTTACCAAAGTGGCTACGTGGGGTACAAATATGCTTACGAAAGCCAAAGAGGTAATGAATACAATGGTAACGGGCATTGTTACTATCGTAAAGGAAGTACCGCAGAAAATCTGGAACAGCATAGTAGGAGCAGTTACCAAAGTGGCTACGTGGGGTACAAATATGCTTACGAAAGCCAAAGAGGTAATGAATACAATGGTAACGGGCATTGTTACTATCGTAAAGGAAATACCGCAAAAGATTTATAACAATATTTCTGGTGCAATTTCCAAAGTGGCTACATGGGGTACAGAGGTAAAAAACAAAGCCGTAGAGGGCATGAACAATGTAATTACAGGAATTAAGGACGTATTTAAGGATATTGGCAGTACGTTTGCTGGGTTCGGTAAAAACATGGTAGAGGGCATCTGGAACGGCATAAGCGGTGCGACACGGTGGATAAAGGACAAAATAAGCGGCTGGGTAGGAAATGTTACCGACTTCCTTAAGGATTTATTTGGAATTGCCAGCCCGTCTAAGCTGATGCGTGACGAAATCGGCGTATATCTGGCGCAGGGTATCGGCGTTGGCTTTTCTAATGAAATCGGCGGCGTTAAGAAAATGATTGAGGACAGCGTACCGCAGGAGTTTGACGTAGACGCAAAGGTAAATGTAGGCAATGAATTTAAGTATGATAACGACGACAAAAAGCCAAAGCCGAGAGGCGGCGGCAGTGCAGCAGGCGGCGTAGTTGTCAATCAGTATATTTATGCGAATACCACGGACTATGCAAAACAGCAGAAAGAGGCAGCCCGACAGTTCAGAATGATAGCAAGGACGGTGTAACACATGGAAAATGAAAAACTGACTTACATAAATTCAAGGGGCGAGCGGTTAGAGCTGGGAGTAGACAGCGTATACCATTGCAATATAAGTAAAGACGTAGAGGGCATTTCCGGCGTTACGAGCGTCATTTACAGTACAAACAGTATGGGACAGCACGGCGACACCTACGTAGGGCAGCGTATCGAGGCGAGGGACATAGACGTAGTGGGACATATCAACACACGGGACAAGGCGCAGGCATTGGAACTGCGCCGCCGTATGCTTAAGATATTTAACCCAGAGCTTAGCGCTACGCTGGTGTATGAGTACGGCGGCTTTAAGCGTGTGATTGATTGCAGGGCGTATGGAGAGCCTAAGATACTAAAGAAAGAGGTACTTTATGAGTTTGATTTACAAATAGAGTGCCTTAACCCGTTCTGGCGGGAAGAGGAAGAAACAAAAGAGGATATAGCAAGCTGGGTGGCTGCGTGGCATTTCCCTTGCGTTATCGAAAAGGACAGCACAAAGAGCATGATATACGGATACCGAGCGGAAAGCGTAATAGTGGACTGCTACAACGAGGGTGACGTATCAACAGGAATGAGGATAAGGTTTACAGCACTGGGGACAGTTTCAAACCCGATACTGCTTAATGTGGATACCGAGGAATTTATACAGATTAACGCCACTATGAAAACGGGCGACGTGATAGAGATTAACACGAAGTACGGCAGCAAGGGCGCTAAGCTGATAAGGGACGGCGTAGAAACCGACTATTTCCGCTACATTGATGTAGACAGTACATTTATGCAGCTTGCCATAGGCGACAATATGTTTAGGTATGATGCAGCCAGCGGCGTAAATTCTCTGGAAGTATCCATATTCTACAGCAAGGAATTTTTAGGAGTGTGACGGTATGGAGCTTAGAGTATTCGACAAGACAGTACAGCCGCTGGGAGCTATAGACGAGCTGGCAAGCCTGCTATGGCATACAAAGTATTTTGACGTAGGAACTTTTAGCCTGCTTGCGCCGATTACGGACAATAATAGCCGTTTGCTGGTAGAGGGTAACTTAATAACCAAGCACGACGGAAAAAAGGAAGTAAAGACCGCCGACGGCGGCGTATGGCGCAGGGCAGCGCAGATAACCTACGTACACATTACCAAAGACGAGAACGGCTTAGAGCAGTTAGAGGCACAAGGCTATATGCTTAGCTGGTGGCTTAATAAGCGCTGCATTTATCCGCAGATTGTGGCGACAGGTACAAACCAGTATCTTATAAACCTTATGGTAAAGAACAACTGCGGCAGCGCAGCGGGAACAAAGCGGCGTTTTCCATTGCTTACATTTCTGGCGCAGGAAACCATAGACGGCGTGGCGGTTGAATATGCAAACGAGGTATACGCACAACTGGGGCAGGAAGTAAAGGCAAGGGCGCAGGCTGGAAAGCTGGGCTACGACATTCTGCTTAACGAAAGAGAGAGACTGTTTGGCTTTTATCTGTATAAGGGCAATGACCTTACAGCCACAAATACCGAGGGTAACACACCCTGCATATTTTCAAGAGATTTTGATAATGTCAACGAGCAGGAATATACAGCCAGTATAGAGAACTGCGGCAACTTTATTTATGTGCAGGGAGCAGCTGACGACGACGGCAGCCAGCCGGTAACCACAGTGGACGGCGAGGGCGCAACGGGGCTGGATTTAGTAGAGGTATTCTGCGACGCTACGGACATTGCCAGAAAGTACCAGCAGGGGGAAACAGAGGTAACAATACCGCTGAATACCTATATTGCAATGCTGAAAACGAGAGGCGGCGCAGAGTTGGAAAACTACGGCAAGAACATAAATTTTGTAAGTACCATAAATACAAATTCAAACTTAAAATTTAAGGCTGATTTTGATTTAGGCGACCGTATTACTTGCAAAGAAACCAAGTGGGGCATACAGATAGATGCACGCATTACAGAAGCAACAGAAACATACCAGAAAGGCGAGGAAACCATAGAGGCGACTTTTGGCGACAGCCTGCCGACGCTGGTAGACCAGATTAGGAAAGTGAGGTAGCAGAAATGGCAAACAGCTTACCGTTTAATGCCGTGGCAGTAGACGGAGAGTACGACAGGGTATATAAAGCCGAGGATTGGGCGTGGTACTTTGCTACTTTCATTGCAAACGGCATTTTTCCAAAGCCAAGCGACGGGCTACAGGTGGTAGCTTACAGCGGCATGGAAATAAGAGTAAATGCAGGCTATGCCTTTATAAACGGCTACGCCTTTAGAAATCCTGCAACGCTTAGCGTAACACTGGATACGGCAGAGGGAGCGCTTAACAGGGTGGACAGGGTAGTAGTTCGCTGGGATTTGCCGCAAAGAGATATGTATATTGCGGTGCTGAAAGGCACACCGTCTGCAAAGCCGACAGCAACGGCAGTAACACGCACTACGGAAATATGGGAGCTTGCGCTTGCAGATATTTACGTAGGCAAGGGCGTAACAAGGATACAGACGCAGAACATCACAGACCAGCGGTTTAATAGCGCAGTCTGCGGCATTGTAACAGGAACGGTGGAAGAGATAGACGCAAGCGTGCTTACAAAGCAGTTTACGGACTTTTTCAACACCTACAGCGCAGCCGTGCTGGACGAGTTCAGCGCATATAAGCAGAGTATGGAAAAGTACCTTACAGAGATTGCGGGCGTATATGACAGCTACGTAAGCAAGACAGAGGGCTTATTTGCACAGTATGAGAGCCAGTTTAACGAAAGATACAGCAGTTTTGAAAGCACGCTTGACAACTGGGACAAGGAACTTTTAAGCGCCTATACAGAATTTATGGCAAAAATTAAGTTATTCCAGTCGGACGCTGAAAACGAATTTAACACATGGTTTGAGAGTATCAAGGACAAGCTGGGCGAGGACATAGCAGGCAGCCTGCAACTGCAAATTGAAGAGCTGGCAGCAGCCATGCAGGAAGTGAAAAAGCAGGCAGAGGCAGGCACGAAAGAAACAAAAGAGGCAATAGCAGCGCTGGACGAGCGACTTAAGAGAGTAGAAAGCGGCTGGGGCATTGACTATAAGCATGATGCTGTACTGGGATTGTGTTACATGGGTGCAGCATACATGAGCCAGCATTACGAAAGAACAGTAGAAACGGCAGTGTTAGGGGCTACCTACGTGGGTAATTCCTATCTTGCAAATACATTTTAGAAAGGCGGCAGACCATGAAAGGATTTCCTAAAGTATTAAAGACAAAAGAGGATTATTACAACTGCCTTGCTATGGTAGCAAGCGGAGAACTGGCGGCAGCAGATTTGCTGGCGAAAATCGAGAGCGCAGAGAACCAGCGTTATATTGAGTGTGGCGTAGCAGCTGTAGAGGAAGAGAAAAAGGCGGTTACGGTATATTACTGCGACGAGGCAGCGGTAGGTATGAAATTTGTAGCGGGCGACGTATCCGGCACGGTGCAGGGAGTAACACATATCCAGACCGACGAGGCAGCGGCAGCAGGAGAGGCAGGAAACGACAGAACAGCCCTTACACTTTCCAAAGCGGTAAAAGCGGGCTGCAAGGTAATTGCGCTGGAACGCACAGACACCGTGGCAGGAATGACAACAGACGACATTGCAGCACTGAAAGGAGTATTAAAGCAGTATGAGTAGATTATTAGTGGACGACGTTACAAAGACCGACGCAAGGGCGCTTTTGAACGTAAATAAAATGGCTACAATCAGCGATATTGTAGCACCGAGCAATGAGTACATTTACGCCAGCGGAGCAAATGAACTGACCGTAGTAGAGGGCTGCGTAATTGCCGTGGGTGGTGCTGGAATTTTCAAGACAGCAAATACCATTCTTACGGCTGCTAATCTGGACGCAGGCAGCGCTTTTGCGGTAGGTAAAGACTATTACGTATATATCTGCGACAGCAGAATTGACAGCGCAGACGAGAAATACGTAATTTCCCTTAACTCTACATACCCGACAGGCTGGAACGCTACAAACAGCCGTAAAATCGGCGGCTTTCATTATGGACGCTGCCGCAAGGTGGACAGCAATTTACAGCCGCTTAATGGCAGCAGTGTTATTTTTGGCACAGGCTGGGAAAGTGCAGTAAGCAACGGCATTGTACCACGTTCTGTATGGACACTGGGACACCGCCCGAAATGCAGCCCAGAGGGTATGGTATATTTAGGCGGTGGCACATGGGTAGATATTTACCTTAATTCTGACGACGGAGCAAAGGGCTTGAAATCAGAGTACGGCTGCGCACCTATGACGGGTACAGAAAGCATGAACTGGTATAACTTTGTAGAACGTCTGGCAAAGAGCGGTAAACGCCTGCCGAACTATGCAGAATTTTGCGCGTATGCTTTTGGCAGCCCTGCCGGACTGGATAACGCAAATACAAACGCATGGAGCGCCACCAGCAACACAGGTAGGGGCGTAACAGGCAGTGTGGTAAATGCCGTTTCTTCCGTGGGCGTTGTAGATGCCGTGGGGCGTGTCTGGGAGTGGCTGGACGAGCTTATTACAAGAGCGGAACACGCCACAAATGCAGACTACCACGCAAGCGTAGCGTGGGGCTGGGACAAGAAAAGCCCATTGAACACAGGCGAGAAGTCTTACGACGTTGGTAACATTTACCAGTATTACGCATATTCTCTGGCGGCGCTGATGGCGGGCGGCAACTGGGACGATGGGGCGAGTTGCGGCGCTCGTGCCGTGTATTGCGGCGGTTACCCGTGGGATGTCCCTACGGCCGTTGGCGCTCGTGGGGCGTGTGACTCTCTGTAGACGGCGGGCGAAAGCCCAGCCGGATAAACGGGGGTAAGGCATGGACATACAGACAAAAACAGATATTATACACCAGAAAATATACGATTTTCTGCTATATATTTACCCTCTGCTTACGAAGTACCCAAAGTATGAGAAATTCAGTTTACAGACGGCGACCAGAAACGCAATTCTTGAAATGCTGCAAGAGGTTATAAAGTGGGATAAGACGGCAACGAAAAGCCATTTATACACGGTGGATACGGCATTGCAGGAAAGTAAAGAATTGCTGCGGCTGGCGCATGATTTGAAATATAGCGCCATGAACGCACGGCACTACGGCGAGAGCTGCCGCAAGCTGAAAGAAATAGGCGTTATGCTGGGCGAACTGATAGAAGAGGTAAAGACCAGAAAATAGCAGGATATGGGGCAGCTGCTTACTTACAGCCTCTGGCGGCGCTGATAGCGGGCGGCAACTGGAACAATGGGGCGAATTGCGGCGCTCGTGCCGTGAATTGCAACAATTACCCGTGGAATGTCAATACGAACATTGGCGCTCGTGGGGCGTGTGACTTAGTGAGAACATTACAGGCACAGAGTTCTACGGAATACTGGCAAGGACTTAGAAAGGGATAAGACCGAGTGTTTAATATCCTATAGTCAGAGCGGCTGTCCCGCCGTGAGGCAAAGAGAAAAAATACGGCTGCTGGTTAGTAGCTACGGCGAAAGGCAGGAGCTTAATACTTGAAGAGAGTAGGATACATTACCGATAAGGACGGGCGGCGCATTACGCTTTTAGAGGCTATGGGCGACTATGGAAACGTACAGAAAGCCTATAACAAAGCCAGAAAGTGTAAACGCCACAGAAAAGACGTACTGATTTTTACGAAAGACAAAGAGGAAAACTTAGACAAGGTGCGGGAAGATATTCTAAACCTTGCCTATGAGCCGAGCGAATACCATTACTTTAAGGTGTACGAACCGAAAGAGCGGCAGATAATGGCGCTGCCGTTCTATGACAGGGTGGTACAGCACGCCATAAACAACGTGTTAGAGCCTATATTTGATAAGAGGTTTATATCGCAGTCTTACGCCTGCCGGAAAGGTAAAGGTATGCACGCTGCGTCTGATACGCTAAAAGAGTGGCTGTATGAGTGGAACAAATACCACCCAGACCAGCCGCTTTATGCTATCAAGGCAGATATACACCACTATTTCCAGAGCATAGACCATGCGGTATTAAAAACTGAAATACGTAAGGTTATAAAAGACGCTGGGGTACTGGCATTGCTGGACAGGATAATAGACCACAACGGCAATATGCCGGACGGCGTAGGGATACCAGTAGGAAACCTTACCAGTCAGTTATTTGCAAATATCTATCTGGACGCATTAGACCAGTTTATTAAGCATGAGCTGGGCGTAGAGGCGTACATACGATATATGGACGACTTTGTAATATTAAGCACAGACAAGGAACAGCTGCGCAGCTGGCTTGCACGGATAGAGCAATTCTTACGGGAAGAGCTTAAGTTAGAGTTTAACCCGAAAACTACCATACTGGCAGCAAAGAACGGTATAGACTTTGTAGGCTACAAACACAGGGCAACGCACAGGAAAGTACGAAAGGACAGCATAAAGCGCATAAAGCGTACTATCAAGAAGTGCGAGAGCGGGAAAATCACAAAAGAGCAGTTACAAAAGAGTATACAGAGCTGGACGGGACACGCAGGACATGCCGACAGCTATAACCTACAAAAGAAAATAGAAACGCTGGCAGAGGCAGCCATAGAAAAGGTTGCTTAAGCGGCAAAATGCAGGAGCGAGTACATGAGTAGCAATTTATTAAGGGTAGTACAAGAACAACAGGAAACCATAGAAAAGCAAAGCAGGCTTATTGCTGATTTAATAGCCACTCTGGAAAGCTGGGAGCAGACAGCAGGCTACGACGGCGCAGAGCTGAAAGAGCGGGCAAAAGATTTGCAATTAAGAGAAAGGCAGGATTTATGAACATGACTATTACAGAATTTATTGAGGCGGCGGCACATAACAAAATTATCCAGCTGGTAGTATTGGCGATTGTGTGCGACACGGTTTTTGGCGTGCTGCGTGCAATCAAAGAGAAGAAATTTAACAGCTGCGCAGGCATTGACGGGGCTATAAGAAAAGTAGGTATGCTTATTTCTCTGGTATTCATGCTGGCAATCGACGTACTGATTAAGATTAACTTAATCGGATTTATACCGGAGCAGGCACGTACATATTTAGGGCTTGATACCGTGGGCGTGGCTGAATTTTTCGCATTGCTTTACATTGCCTATGAGGTAGTGAGCATTTTTAAAAATATGGCATTATGCGGGCTGCCCGTAAAAAAGGTATGGGAAAAGGTGCGGGAGTTTCTGGCGAAGTATACGGACGAACTGCCGGACACAGACGAACTGGACGGGGACAGCACCACAGGCAACGTAGAGGAACACAGGACACAGGAAAGATAAGAATAATAAGGACATAGCAGCAAAGAGCGCTTGCGGGACACCGCAGGCGCTTATTTTGTATGCGGAAAGGCAGGAAATATGAACATTAACAGAAAGATAAGTAAGTACAATTTCAATAAGGGCAGCGTTTCCAGAATTAAGTATATTGTTATACATTATGTAGGCGCACTGGGCGGCGCAGAGGACAACTGCCGATATTATGGCGGCGGCAATAGAAATGCGTCGGCGCATTACTTTGTAGGATTTAACGGCGAGGTATGGCAGTGCGTAGAGGACGCTAATATAGCGTGGCATTGCGGAGCGTCGAGCTATAAGCACGCAGAGTGCCGAAACGCTAATAGTATCGGTATTGAAATGTGCGTAAGGAAGAAAAACACAAAGAGCATGGGCGCAACAGATAAAGACTGGTATTTTGAGGACGCAACAGTAGAGGCAGCGGCAGAGCTTACCCGTTACCTTATGAATAAATACGGCGTGCCTGCATCTCATGTAATCAGACATTACGACGTAACGGGCAAGATTTGCCCTAACCCGTATGTATATAACACCAGCGCCCACACATGGGACGAGTTTAAGCGTAAAATCAGCGGACAGGCAGAAACACCGCAGGGCGGCAATGAAAAAACAATCTGGAATTTTCTTACAGGAAAGGGCTTAAATGCTTATGCCGTGGCTGGTATTATGGGTAATCTGCATGCTGAAAGCGGGCTTATGCCGAACAACTTACAGAACACCTATAACAATAAGCTGGGTAAGACGGACGCAGAATATACAGCAGCGGTGGATAATGGCAGCTATGGCAATTTTGTAAAGGACAGTGCAGGCTATGGGCTGGCGCAGTGGACGTATTGGAGCAGAAAGCAGGCGTTGCTTAATCATGCAAAAAAGGCGGGCGTATCCATTGCAGACCTTAATATGCAGCTGGGCTTTTTATGGGAAGAATTGCAGGGCTACACGGCAGTAATGGACGCACTGAAAAAGGCAGGCAGCGTGCGTGCTGCATCTGATGCCGTTCTTACTGGATATGAAAAGCCAGCAGACCAGAGCGAAACGGTAAAGAAAAAGCGTGCAGAGTACGGCGAGGGTTATTATAAAAAGTATGCAGCGGGAAACGGTACAAAGTATTACAGAGTGCGCAAGAGCTGGACGGACGCAGCAAGCCAGCTGGGGGCGTTTACGTCGCTGGAAAATGCAAAGAGCGCTTGCAAGGCGGGCTATACCGTATATGATGATAACGGCAAGGCGGTATATGCCGCAGCGGGGCAGCAGGCAAGCGCAGGCGTTCCGTTTAGCGTACAGGTAGATATTTTAGACCTTAATATCAGAACGGGAGCAGGCACAAACTATGCAAAAACAGGAGAAACCACAGGAAAGGGAGTATTTACCATTGTGGAAGTGAAAGCCGGACAGGGCGCAAGTGCTGGCTGGGAACGCTTGAAGAGTGGCGCAGGCTGGATTAGCTTAGATTATGCCACAAGATTAGCTTAAGTTTTCGAGGGTGGGCGGTTCGCTGTCTGCCCTCTATTTTTTTGCAATTTTATAGGATTTTCTGCATAAAAGCGTTGACAAGTTACCCAAATGGGTATATAATTAAATTATGGAAAGGAGATAAGAACAAATAAGAGGCAAAGCCACTGGAAAGGAGAAACGGCACAATGGGTAAGAAAAAGAAACAAAAGAAAAAGCCTATCAAATGGCGAGACTTGGCAATCAACGCATTGATAGACTTAATCATAGGAATTATACTTATCATAATTGGTAAGTACATAGGTTAGGGCGAAAGCCCTAACCAACAGGCGGGCGATAAGCCCGCCGCCTATAAAAAATATAACACAAACCCACAGCCGAGTAAAGAGTATGCTTTTGAAATTAGGAGTATTTTTAGTAGCAGTAGGACTTGTAAAGCTGCTTATTGCTTTCATTTTGAGAGCGAAAGAAAAGAGAGGTAAGGCATGAATTTAGGCGAAAACATAAGGAAAGCACGAAAAGCGGCAGGCGTGACGCAAAAGGAACTTGCAGAGCGCCTGCAAGTTTACCCGAAAGATATAAGCCGTTGGGAAAACGGAGAAAGAACGCCGAGCGTGCCAGCGTTTGCGAAAATTTGCAGAGAGCTTAACGCCTCTGCTGATGAAATTTTAGAATTGAAGTAGATACGAAAGCGAGGGCTTACTATGACAAAGAAAAAGGTAATTTTATTGGTAGTGGCTGCATTATTTGCAGTAAGCGGTTTAACGGCGCTGCCGTCTGGAAATATAACAGGCGGGGTGGGCTGCATTGTGGTTGCGGCAGTATGCGCCTATTTTGGACTGAAAAAGAAAAGCGCAGGAAAAGAGAACGGAAACAGAACGCCAGCGCCTGCCGCTGCATCTGGTGGCAGAATTTTAGATACAATCAGAACGAAAGTAGTAGGCGTGACGTTCAATAATGAGGACGGAGAAAACAGGCAGGATATTTTAAGCAGAATGTCCGGCAGTGAAGATATTACAGTAGAAAAGTATACATACAACGGAGAGCCTGCCGCATACGTAAAGTGGGGCGATAAGGTAATAGGCAATCTATCGGCAGAGCTGGCGGGGGACTTAGCGAGAAAGTACCCGAAAGTCCGCTACACCGCAGAAATACTGGAAATTTCTGGGGGGGGGGGTACAGACGTTCGGGTGCAATATAGAGCTTGACGTAATCGAGGACACAACGCCCAGCGTAAGCCAGCATACGGGAGAAACTACGGTATATGTAGACCGTAGCAACAAAAAATACCATAGTAAGCCTAACTGTTCGGGAATGAAAAACCCAAAGAGCATACCGCTAAGCCAAGCAAAGAAGAAATACACCGCTTGTAAAAAGTGTTGTAAATAGGTAAAGGCATAAGCCGCAGACTTGTAAAAGAGTTTGCGGCTTTTCGTCGTATATGGGGAAAGAACAGGAACGAAAGAGAGGCAGCAGAAATGGCGAATAAGAAAGGCAGCCGACAGCTGACATGGACAGACCGTATAAGCCTTGAGGCGTTGAAAAAAGCGGGGCATAGCGTGATAGAGATAGCAGAGCAGCTGGGCGTACACCGCAGCACTATATATAATGAGCTTAAGAGAGGGCAGTATATGCACCGAAACAGCGACTATACGGAAGAACTGCGCTATAGTCCAGATATTGCACAGGAAAAGGCAGAGGAAAATTTAAAGGCGAGAGGCACACAGCTTAAAATAGGGAACGATATTGCATACGCAAATTACATAGAGGATAAAATAGTAAATGAAGATTACAGCCCAGCGGCGGTACTGGGAGAGCTGAAAGCGCAGGGAAAAGAGGGGGACTTTTCCGTAACGGTATGCGTAACGACTTTATACAGCTACATTGATAAGGGCATTTTCCTTAAGCTGTCTAACAAGGATTTGCCAGTAAAGAAGAATAAAAAGCGGAAATATAAGAAAGTGCAGCGGCAGCAGTCAAGGGCAGCAGCAGGCGAGAGTATAGAGAAACGCCCGAAAGAGATAGATACACGGGAAGAGTTCGGCAACTGGGAAATGGACAGCGTTTTAGGCAAGCGGGGAAAGTCAAAAAATACGCTGCTGGTGCTGACAGAGCGGAAAACCAGAAACGAGATTATATTTAAGCTGCCAGACCATACAGACGAGGCAGTAGTAGCGGCGCTGGATAGATTAGAAAGGAAATGGGGCGCTGATATGTTTAAGCGGGTATTTAAGACAATCACTGTAGACAATGGCAGCGAGTTTGCAGACGCAGAGGGCTTACAGCGTTCTATTATCAACGAGGGAGAAAAGCGGACAAAGGTATATTACTGCCACCCGTACAGCAGTTGGGAGCGTGGCACGAATGAGGTAACAAATAAGATGATACGCCGGAAGATACCGAAAGGCACAAATTTTGACGACAGGACAGAGGAAGAGGTAGAGAGTATAGAGAACTGGATAAACGGATACCCACGCAAAATACATGGCTATCATTCAGCAGGGGAATTATTCAAGGAAGAGGTAAAGCAGCTTGCATAACAACGGATACAGGGAGCGTGAGAGGCTGGCAGCAGTGGCAGCCTTACTACTGCGTTGCCTAAAAGTGAAAATATACAATAAAACAGGCTGCGTATTGTGCAAAATGGCAAAACGATAAAAACATGAAAAAATGTCGATTTTAATGTTGACATTTTTAATTCTAAAAAAGAGAGCAGAAAGTCCTTGCAAATCAAGGATTTCTATGATAAAATCATATTCTGTGAAATAAAGAGATGTTCCGCTGTTACAGGAAGCACGTTTTTACGGGATAAAAGATCGTATTAAGAACATCAAAGATTTTAAAGGAGGTTCACAAAGATGAACGAGATTATTAAGAACATTGAAGCAGCTCAGTTAAAGGAAACCGTTCCGAGTTTCAACGTAGGCGATACAGTACGTGTATCTGCTAAGATCAAGGAGGGAAACCGCGAGAGAATTCAGGTTTTCGAGGGAACTGTTATTAAGAGACAGAACGGCGGCGTTCGCGAGACTTTCACTGTTAGAAAGAGCTCCAACGGTGTTGGTGTAGAGAAGACCTGGCCGTTACATTCTCCGTCTGTAGAGAACGTTGAAGTAGTAAGAAGAGGTAAAGTAAGAAGAGCAAAACTGAACTACCTGAGATCCAGAATCGGCAAGGCAGCGAAGGTAAAAGAGTTAGTAAAATAATTTCTGAAGCGGATGGGGCTGCTGTACAGGTCAGCCTGCTGTGCATCCGGATATGCGGTTATGTGTGTCCGGCGCGGCGGGAGGAGCTGTGCAGCAGCTTTTTTTCGTGTAATAGGAAATTCCTTGTGATTCCCTATTATAAAAAAGAATGTGTCCTGGCACATTCTCGCGCCGAGCGCGGTCGCTTGCGACATGAGCGATGATTCATGGGGAACGGATAGAGAGGGAGTGACATATGGAGCTGAAAGAGGATAAAAACCGCATCCGTCTGGTGGTTGGATGGATCGTGGATATCGCGGTGGTAATTTCGATCGCGTGGTTCGCCGTGTTTGCGATGGGGACGCAGATACGGGTGAGCGGTCAATCAATGGAACCGGTGTTGTCGCAGAACGAAAAGGTTCTGATGAACCGCCTGAGTTACCGCGTGATGCGCCCAAAGCGCTATGACATTATCGTATTTGAAAAAGAAACGGGAAATTACAATATAAAACGCGTCATTGGACTGCCAGGTGAGACGGTGCAGATCAAGGACGGTTATATTTACATTAATAATGAAAAATTAGACGCCCCGAACGACTTGGGTAAGGCGGCTCTGGCTGGACTGGCGGAATATCCGATTAGTCTGGATAAAAACGAATATTTTCTGCTGGGTGACAACCGCTCCGGCAGTGAGGACAGCCGCTTTTCCAATGTGGGAAATGTGAAGTTCCGGCAGATCAAAGGAAAGGTCTGGCTGCGGATCCAGCCGGTTAGCCGGTTTGGGTTGATTTCGTCGAGATAGGTTCTAAGAAAGGAAGAAAATTTCATGCAGATACAATGGTACCCTGGACATATGACAAAGGCAAAAAGAGCCATGAAGGAAGATATCAAGCTGATCGATCTGGTGATTGAGCTGGTGGATGCGCGCGTGCCGCTCGGCAGCCGCAACCCGGATATTGATGAGCTTGCGAAGGGAAAGGGACGGATTGTCCTTTTAAATAAGGCGGATCTGGCGGACGACGGCTGTACAGAGCGCTGGATCGCATGGTTTAAGGAGCAGGGCATCCATGCACTCCGCATCAACGCGCGCAGCGGCATGGGAATGAAGCAGATCCAGCCGCTGGTGCAGGAGGCATGCAAGGAGAAAATTGAGCGTGACCGCCGCCGCGGTATCAAAAACCGCCCGGTGCGGACGATGGTAGTCGGCATTCCGAATGTCGGAAAATCGACCTTTATCAATTCCTTTGCCGGAAAAGCCTGCGCCAAGACTGGAAATAAACCGGGTGTTACCAAGGGAAACCAGTGGATCCGCTTAAATAAGACACTGGAACTTCTCGATACGCCGGGAATCCTCTGGCCGAAATTTGAAGATCCGAATGTGGGACTGTGCCTTGCATTTATCGGCTCGATCAACGATGAGATTCTGGATAAGGAAGAGCTGGCAGCCGAGCTGATCAAAAATATGTCCGGACGTTACGGAAAGCGCCTGGAAGAGCGGTATGGTGTGACGCTGGTTGAGAATACGGCTGGGGACGGCGAAGATACAAAAAAAGCCTGGGAAATTCTGCGTGAAATCGCAAGGGCACGTTCCTGTCTTTTAAAGGGCAGCGAGCTGGATACGAAAAAAGCGGCTGGCTTCCTATTAGATGACTTCCGCAGCGGCAAACTGGGGCGCGTGACGCTGGAAGTGCCGGAGGTATAGGAAAACATGAGAAAACTAACAGGAGAAAAACTGGAAGCAGAACTGGCGCGTCTCGAAGGAATGCGCGCCTATGAACATCAGTACGAAAGTGCAGGGATCGTCTGCGGCATTGATGAGGCGGGCAGAGGTCCATTAGCCGGTCCGGTGGTGGCGGCGGTCGCGGTACTTCCGAAAGACTGTACGATTCTGCGGCTGAACGATTCCAAAAAATTGTCGGAAAAATGCCGGGAAGAATTGTTTCTGGAAATCAAAGAAAAGGCAGCTGCCTACGGAATTGGAATTGTAAGCCCGGAGGTGATCGATTCCATCAATATTTTGCAGGCGACCTATGAAGCAATGCGTCAGGCAGTCGCACAGCTTCCGCAGGAGCCGGATATCTTTTTAAATGACGCGGTCATCATTCCGGGGATTTCGGAGGAAAAGCAGATTAAGATTATCAAGGGCGATGCAAAAAGTGTCTCGATCGCGGCAGCCAGTATCCTGGCAAAAGTGACGAGGGATCATATGATGATGGAGTACGATAAAATCTATCCGGAATACGGGTTTGCGAAGCATAAAGGATACGGAACCAAGATGCATAACGAGGCAATTTTAACCTATGGTCCATGCCCGATCCACCGGAGAACCTTTTTGAAGAAGCTGCTGGGCGAGGAAGCCGCGATGCAGGGGATGAAATAACAGAAAAGGAGCTGAATGGGAGAAAGAAACTTTCATCTTCATGGAAATTCATTCAACCGCCGTGCCATCGGAACTGAATATGAAACCCTGGCGTGTGAATATCTCACCCGGCACGGTTATCAGATTCTCTGCCGAAATTTCCGCTGTCGCCAGGGTGAGATTGATATTATCGCAAGAGATAGAGACTATCTGGTTTTTATCGAGGTCAAATACCGCCGCGATGAACACGAAGGCGATCCGGCGGAGGCAGTGGATGCCCGCAAGCAGGCGAGGATTCTTCGTACCGCCCGGTATTATATGACGCGTTATCATATTTCCGAGGACACGCCGTGTCGGTTTGATGTGGTGGCGGTGCTTGGCAGTAACGTGAGATTAATTCGGGACGCGTTCTGGTGCGGATAATTACAAATGAGAGAATTCAAAAACTGCACAACGAGATTTGAGCAAGAGACAGAAAAAGGATGTGACAATCATGGCGCTTACCTATATACAAAAAACAGTTCATCCGACACCAATTACCCTTCATGAGTCAAACGGAGTGGCTTATTTTACCTTTCCGCTCTTAGAGCAGACCAGGATGGTGCGCCACGCATTTTCTACCCGGCTTGGCGGAGCGAGCAAGGGGTATTTCAGTACGATGAACTTTTCGCTGACGCGCGGCGACAACCGGGACGATGTGCTTGAAAATTACCGGAAAATGGCGCGGATTCTGGGAACGGATGTGTCAAAGATGGTGCTCAGCCATCAGACACACACGACGAATATCCGTCTTGTTACGGAAGCGGACGCTGGAAAAGGAATCTGGCGGGAACGCGATTATGAAAACATCGACGGGCTTATCACAAACGTGCCGGGGCTGACGCTGGTCACATTTTTTGCGGACTGTGTACCATTATATTTTGTAGATCCGGTGCATCATGCCATCGGACTGTCGCATTCCGGCTGGAAGGGAACCGTTCACCGGATGGGACAGAAAACGATCGAGGCGATGGGAGAGGCGTTCGGCACGAAGCCGGAGGATCTGTGCGTCTGCATCGGACCGAGCATCTGCCGGGACTGTTATGAGGTCAGTGAGGATGTGGCAGACGCATTTAAAGAAGAATTTGTAGCAGAAATCAGTCAGGATGATTCAACATCCTGTTATTCCTGGAATGGGAAATCGATTCTCATGAATAAGGGGAATGGCAAGTATCAGCTTGACCTCTGGGGCGCGAACCGCCGGGTGCTCCTGGATGCCGGAATTTTGCCGGAGCATCTGGCTGTGACGAATGTATGTACGAAATGCAATCCGGATCTTTTATATTCACACCGCGTGATGGGAGATAAGAGGGGGAATCTGGCGGCATTTTTATCGCTAAAGTAAGTATACAATCTGTCTGTCAAACAAGTGAATGAATGTTTTGCAGAAAAGAACAGCAGCATGATTGAAAATCGGTCGTTCAAGTCCGGTTTTGTCAATCATGCTGCTGCCGTTTTTTTCGCCGTTTCAGCGAAGATTCAGAAGAGCCCTACGATGCCTTATTTACCAGCCATCTTTTTTTCCTGTTCCTCAATCATCTTTTTGACCATATAGCCGCCGACGGAACCAGCCTGTGCGGAGGTCAGGTTACCATTGTAGCCCTCGCTTAACGGAACGCCAATCTCATTGGCAACCTCCATCTTAAAGCGGTTCATCGCTTCCTTGGCTTCCGGTACATTGGTTTTGTTCGTGTTGTTGGAACTAGACATAACAGACGCCTCCTTTTTTGCGTGTGCCCCTTCAAACTTTCGTTTGTCCGGGTGTCTCTTTTTGTTACATTCTCAGTATGCGGATCTTAAAAGTGAAATACACTAGAAGGTTTTGTGCGAATTGACATTTTGGGGCAAAACTCCCACAATGTAGGGAAAAAAGTTAGTATTGATCCGATTTTATGCTTGTATATCAGTAAAACTCATACTATAATAGAACAGATGTAGTGTTAAAAAATACGCAAACTGTTTGGTGAATTTTACGGTTGCAGTTCAAAATACATTAATATTTCTAGTAAGATGGAGAAAAATCCATGCGGGTAATAGCAGGAAGTGCCAGAAGGCTTACTTTAAAGACGATCGAGGGAATGGATACGAGACCGACGACGGACCGTATCAAAGAAACTCTTTTTAATATGATTCAGAATGATATCTATGGATGCACATTTCTAGATTTATTCAGCGGAAGCGGGGCGATCGGGATCGAAGCTTTAAGCCGCGGGGCGAAAGAAGCTGTTTTTGTGGAGAAGAATCCGAAAGCGGCGGACTGCATCCGTGACAATCTGAAAGCGGCCCGCCTGGCTGATAAGGCGACGCTGTTAAACTGTGATATTTCGGATGCATTGAAACGGATAGAAAACCGGAAGAGTGCGTTTGATTTCATTTTTATGGATCCTCCGTACAACCATCTCTGGGAGAAAGAAGTGCTTACTTATCTGGCGCATTCGTCCCTGGCAGATGAACATACGATGATCATCACAGAGGCATCGAAAGAGACCGGGTGCAGCTACCTTTCAGAACTGGGATACCATCTCGAAAAAGAGAAGATATATAAGACGAATAAACATCTGTTTATCCGAAAAGCTTGAATACCAAAGGAGAAAAAAAGATGAAAACAGCCATTTATCCGGGCAGCTTTGATCCGGTGACGCTCGGACATTTTGATATTATAAAGCGATCCTCCGAAATTTTTGATCAGGTCATCGTGGGAGTTTTGTGTAATAACGCAAAATCTCCGTTGTTTTCTGTCGAAGAACGTGTTAAGATGTTAGAGGAAGTGACAAAAGACATTCCTAACGTGGAGGTGCAGTCGTTTGACGGACTTCTGGTCGATTTCATGCGCCAGAATCACGCAAAGGTCATCGTGCGTGGTCTGCGTGCGATCACGGATTTCGAATATGAGCTGCAGCTCGCGCAGATGAACCGGGTGATTGCACCCGAAATAGATACCCTGTTTCTGACAACGAACCTTAAATACGCGTATTTAAGTTCCAGTATGGCAAAAGAGGTTGCGATGTACGGCGGAGACATTTCCGAATTTCTCGATCCGGTCATTGCAAAACAAGTACAGGAGAAATATCAGGCGCTTCAGGAAGACAGGGAATGTAAGTAAGGAGAAAAGCTATGAGCAGAATTGAACAGATCATCACAGAAATTGAAGATTATATCGACAGCTGCAAGTTTCAGCCGCTGTCCAACACGAAGATTTTAGTAAATAAAGAAGAGATTGAAGAACTGCTCGTGGAACTGCGTCTTCGCATTCCGGAGGAGATCAAGAAATATCAGAAGATCATCAGCAATCAGGATGCGATTCTGCAGGAGGCACGTTCCCAGGCAGACGCGATGGTAGCCGAGGCGACCGCCCAGACCAATGAGCTGGTTAATGAGCATGAGATCATGCAGCGTGCATATGCAGAAGCAAACAGCATTATTGAGCAGGCAAATGCACAGGCACAGCAGATCGTGGACAACGCTGTCACAGAGGCAAACAATATCCGCCAGGGTTCCGTTCAGTACACGGACGACATGCTCCGCAGCCTGCAGACCATCATCAAGCATTCGATGGAGGGCGCGCAGAGCCGTTTCGAGTCTTACATGAGTTCGATGCAGTCCAGCTACGATGTCGTATCTTCCAACCGCAATGAGCTGGCTGGCAGTGTCGTGACCGAGCCGGAGGAGAACACAGGCGCCGAGGCAGCAGCGGCCGCTACACAGGCGGCATCCGGCGAAGCAGCAGAATAAAGAGAACGAACGAGAGACTGGCGTGAACCAGTTTCCACAGTACATAATGCCGGATGGAAAGTCCGGCATTTTTTTCTCTGTCTTTTCGGCTGTCCCGTATGACTGAATTTGTCTGGGCGATCCCGGATAACCCGCCGAATGCAGCACATGCCGCCATCGCGCCGGATTGAACCGGGATACTGAATATGGCACCAGAACGGGCGATCGCATCGATGCCGGTTGTCATTTCAGCCGTCCCGATCAGAACCAGACGCAGCGTGCCGGAACAGAAGGCGTCGGCAAAGGCAGCGAGGATCGAATACAGCATGATCAAACCGCCGATGCGGACCTGCAGTTCGATGCAGTCCATCAGGATGGTGTCGAAGGAAGCGGGAACGGAGACGGATGTGGATTTTGTGCGGGCGGGCTTGACAGAGCCGGTTTCTTTCGAAAAAAATCGGTTTTGAAGGCTAAAAGAAGTTACTTTATTATAAATGCATAGGAGACTTCCAACCAATAAAAGCGGCGTATATAGTGCCAGAACCAGATAGTTTGACGGAACTGCCGGGTTCAGCCTAGGTGCAGCATATCCGGCGATAAACATGGGGCTTGGCGAAGCGCTGATGGCGGTCAGAAGCCGTTTTTCATGTGCCGAAAGCAGCGATTTCCGGTTAAAATCAGCGGCAGTTTTCATTCCCATCGGGTAACCGCAGAGCAGCCCGGCAAGCAGGGCATAGCCGCTGTAGACAGACATCCCAAGATGTTTCAAAACCGGGTGAAATGGCGCTAGAAGCAGCTGGACGCCGCCGTGTTCAGCTAAAAGCTTTGAGAAGAGCATAAAGGGAAATAACGTCGGAAAGACCGTATTGAACCATAAAAGAAGTCCTTTCTGTGCCCCATCCGCAGAGAGACGCGGATGTGAGAGCAGAAGCGCCAGGATAAGTGCTGGGAACAGGGCGGATACTATTTTTTTTATATATGGCATGGGAGCGCCTTTCTATCATTAAAAAGTAATATAAAGATAGATTATATATATGTAGACAGAAAATGGCTCATTCCTTTTGGAAGCCTGAAAACCGGCATACCGAACAAAGAAAGAACGAATGAGCGCGAAGAAAAAGTCTTTAGAATCACGATTATAAATGGATATACAGAGCAATAGACAAAAACAGGAGGAAAACGATTGGATTACCGAGAACTGCCGGAAGAATTTCTTGAAAAAATGAAACAATTTCTGGGGGAGGAATACCCGGAGTATCTGGCTTCGTATGAGGAAGAGCCGCGTTCAGGGCTGCGCGTCAACACGGGCAGGCTGACACCGGAACAGTTTTTAGAGATGGCACAGACGGCGGACTGGAATTTGAAACCAGTGCCGTGGACAAAGAACGGTTTTTATTATCAGGGCGAACGCCCATCCAGGCATCCGTGGTATTACGCGGGACTCTACTATTTGCAGGAACCGAGTGCGATGGCACCGGCGGCATGGCTGCCGATCAAGCCGGGTGACCGGGTTCTGGATTTGTGCGCGGCACCGGGCGGTAAAAGTACGGAACTGGCGGCGAAATTAGCCGGTACAGGTGTCCTGTTTTCCAATGATATCAGCAATTCGCGCGCAAAAGCGCTTCTTAAAAATCTGGAAATGTTCGGAGCGGGAAATATCTGTGTAACGAGCGAGGCACCGGAAAAAATGGCTGGCATCCTGCCGGAGTTTTTTGATAAGATTCTGGTCGATGCGCCGTGCTCCGGCGAAGGTATGTTCCGCCGCGATCCGTCGATGGTAAAGAGCTGGAACGAAAAAGGTCCCGATTATTATGCGCCGCTGCAGCGCCAGATTCTCGACTGTGCCGTGCAGATGCTTGCGCCGGGCGGGAAACTGGTTTATTCGACCTGTACCTTTGACAGGGACGAGGACGAGGGAACGATCGAGTATATTCTGGAGAAATATCCGCAGATGGCGGTCGTGCCGCAGAAACCGGAATATGGCTTTGAGGGAAGCCGTGGCATTGAGGGCTGTCTGAGATTGTTTCCGCACCGTCTGGAGGGCGAAGGACATTTTGTTGCGCTGTTGGAGAAGCGGACGGAGAAACCAGACGCAAATGTCAAGGATTTGGAAAATGCCGGTGAGAAAGCATTGAGCGATCCACTTTTGGTAGAGGAAATAGAAGCGCGGTTGTGCCGTGTGGCGGAAGACGGTAAGTCCAGACAGATGGCTTCCGGAAAAGCGAAAGGGAAAATGTTTGGAAAGGGAAAAAACGTGACGCAAAACCAGACCGCCGAGGATTTTTCCCCCCTGTTTGAGCTTCTGCGCCAGCTTCCGGTAAGAACCTGGAATCCGGAGCAATTCTACCGTGACGGCGAGCGCATCTATTACCTCCCGGCAGCGCTGGCAGGCGACAATACACGTTATTTTAAGCCGCTCCGCTGTCTGCGTACCGGACTTCTGCTCGGAGAACTGAAAAAAGGGCGGTTTGAACCATCCCAGGCGCTGGCAATGAACCTGCGGATGCAGGAATTTGTAAATTACTTAAATTTTAATGCCTCGGATGAGCGCACGATCCGCTATTTAAAGGGCGAGACATTGACAGCCGCAGAGGAAGAGGCAGCAGATGGTCTTGTACTAATCTGTGTGGATGGATTTCCGCTTGGCTGGGCGCAGAAACGGGGCGGTCAGCTTAAAAATAAATACAATCCCGGATGGAGGTGGCAGTGATGGGACAGGGTAAAAGTATACGTTTAGACCGTTTCCTGGCAGAGATGAAGCAGGGAACGCGCAGTCAGGTAAAAGAGATGATCCGCAAAGGGCGGGTTCTGGTCGATGGAACCGTCTGCCGCGAGTCTGACCGGAAAATATTCCCGGACGAAACCCGGGTTACACTGGATGGACAGCCGGTTGGCTGGGCAGACACGGAATATTATATGTTAAATAAACCGCAGGGCGTCGTTTCCGCAACGGAAGACGGGCGCTATCAGACTGTCATTGACCTTATTGATGAAGCAAAGCGAAAAGACCTCTTCCCGGTCGGACGCCTCGATATTGATACGGAAGGACTGCTTCTCATCACAAACGACGGTGCGCTGGCGCATGAGCTTCTGGCACCGAAAAAACACGTGGATAAGGTCTATTTTGCACGCGTAAAGGGAACACTGAAAGAAGGAATCGAAGCGCGCTTTCAGGCAGGACTGACGCTGAAGGATGGCACACCGGTACGGCCGGCAGAGCTTGTGATCGAGAAAAAATGGAACGACGCAGGAGAAGACCTCTGCGAGGCGCGCCTGACCATCCATGAAGGAAAATTTCATCAGGTAAAGCGGATGTTTGAGGCAGAGGGCGGCGAAGTCATTTACCTGAAACGCCTTTCGATGGGACCGCTTGCCCTGGATGAGGCACTGGCGACGGGAGAGTACCGGGCGCTGACGGAAGATGAAATTAGAGCGTTAAAAGAAAGAATGCTAACCTCACAAAATTGTGTATCGAATGACGAAAATTTGTCAGACACCCAAAATAACACACCTCCTGAAATCAACTGGAACACAGTAGACGCCGTCCTCTTCGATCTCGACGGCACCCTGGTCGATTCCATGTGGATGTGGAAAGCGATCGATGTGGAATTTTTAAAGCGTTACGGCTATGACTGTCCGGAAGATCTTGAGAAGGTGATCGAGGGCATGAGCTTTTCCGAGACAGCAATCTATTTTAAAGATCGCTTCCAGCTGCCGATGACCCTGGATGAGATCAAGGCCATCTGGATTGAAATGTCGATCGATAAATACCGCCATGAGGTACCGCTGAAATCAGGTGTTGCGGAATTTCTTTCATTTTTAAAGAAAAAAGGAATCCGCATGGGAATTGCAACGAGCAATGCACAGGATATGGTAGCAGCCGTGCTGGATTCTCTGGATATCCGTTCCTATTTCGGTGTGGTGGCAACTGCCTGTGAGGTGGCAGCAGGAAAACCGGCGCCGGATATCTATCTGAAAGTAGCGGCGGATCTGGGCGTACAGCCGGAAAAATGTCTGGTATTTGAGGACGTCCCGGCGGGGATTCTGGCTGGAAAACGGGCTGGTATGCGCGTTGGCGCGGTCGAGGACGTATTTTCACTTTCCATGACCGAAGAAAAGAAAGAATTAGCTGATTTTTATATCCGGGACTACCGGGAACTGATACAGGGGGCAAGATAAAATGATACATGATTTTTTACCGATCTGCCGGGCGGATATGGACAAGCGCGGCTGGGAGAGCTGCGATTTTGTCTACGTGTGCGGGGATGCGTATGTCGATCATCCGTCATTCGGCCACGCGATCATCAGCCGTATGCTCGAAGCGCACGGCTATAAAGTAGGCATCATCGCCCAGCCGGACTGGAAGAATCAGGAATCCATTCAGATTCTGGGCGAACCGCGTCTCGGATGGCTTGTGAGCGCCGGAAATATGGACTCGATGGTAAACCATTATTCGGTTTCGAAAAAGCGCCGCGCAAAGGATTCCTACACACCGGGCGGCGAGATGGGAAAACGTCCGGATTATGCGACGATCGTCTATTCCAACCTGATCCGCACCTGGTCGAAAAAGCCGATCATTCTCGGCGGTATCGAAGCCAGCCTGCGGCGTCTGGCACATTATGATTACTGGTCCGGAAAAATGAAACGCTCCATTCTGCTGGATTCCCAGGCAGATCTGATTTCCTACGGAATGGGCGAGCGCTCGATCGTGGAGATCGCGGATGCACTGGCCAGCGGCATCGAGGCAAAGGATATCACCTTCATCGAGGGAACTGTTTATAAGGCGGAAAACCTGGATTCTGTTTACGACGAAATCCGTCTGCCGTCTTACCGCGAGGTTTCCTCCGATAAAAAGACGTATGCGGAGAGCTTTTACACCCAGTACAGCAACACCGATCCATTTTCGGGAAAACGCCTCGTTGAGCCGTACAGCGACCGCCTTTATGTGGTCCAGAATCCGGCGGCGAAACCACTGACCCAGGAAGAGATGGACGATGTCTACGCACTTCCATACATGAGAACCTGGCATCCGTGTTACGATGCAGCGGGTGGTATTCCAGCGATCACGGAAGTAAAATTCAGCCTGATCAGCAACCGCGGATGCTTCGGCGGATGCAGCTTCTGTGCGCTGACCTTCCATCAGGGACGCATCGTGCAGACCCGCAGCCATGAATCAATTATTCAGGAAGCAGAACTTTTGACCCAGGAACCGGATTTCAAGGGCTACATCCACGATGTCGGCGGTCCGACCGCAAACTTCCGTCACCCGGCATGCGAAAAACAGATGACCTACGGTGCCTGTCCGCACAAACAGTGCCTGTTCCCGCAGCCGTGCAAAAACATGAATGCCGATCACAGCGACTATATTTCCCTGTTAAAGAAGCTGCGGGCGATTCCAAAGGTAAAAAAAGTTTTCATCCGTTCGGGTATCCGTTTCGATTATCTGCTGGCGGAGAAAAACCGGGCATTCTTGCGGGAGCTTTGTCAGTACCATGTCAGCGGACAGCTCAAGGTAGCGCCGGAACATATATCGGATAATGTATTAAAACGGATGGGAAAACCGGAGAATAAGGTCTACCGCCAGTTCATGAAGGAATATGCAGCGATGAATGACTCGCTGGGAATGAAGCAGTACCTCGTTCCGTACCTGATGTCCTCCCATCCGGGTTCCACGCTCAAGGAGGCGATCGAACTGGCAGAATATCTGCGCGACCTCGGCTACATGCCGGAGCAGGTGCAGGATTTCTATCCGACGCCATCCACACTGTCTACGTGTATGTATTACACGGGATATGATCCGCGCACGATGGAAAAAGTGTACGTGCCGACCAACCCGCATGAGAAAGCGATGCAGCGTGCGCTGATCCAGTACCGCAATCCGAAAAACTATGATCTGGTGCTGGAAGCACTCCGTCTGGCAGGCAGAACGGATCTGATCGGTTTTGATAAGAAATGCCTGATCCGTCCGCGGCAGATCAAAGGACGCGATTTCGCGGCTGACGGATATAAAGGGGCGCATCATGGCAGCCAGACGACAAAGCCGGCTGCTGCCAATCGTGCAAAAGACGCCAAAAGACCGGCTGTGGGCGGTATGACCGGGCACAAACAGACCGGCGTAAATGGAAATGGACGAAATGCGGTGGGATTTGGCGGCGCTGCAGGTGGAAAGAGCAGCGGAAGCGGAAAGAAAAAAACCATCCGGAACGTGCACAAGAAGAAATAAAACGTATGTACGCTCGGAATGAAGGAACGACTCCGAGCGTACATACTTGAGACGGGAGGAATTTCTCATGAAAATTGCGATAATTACAGGTGCCTCTTCCGGCATGGGGCGCGAGGCAGCCAGACAGCTGGCGGATCGCTTTTCGGGACTTCAGGAAGTCTGGCTGATTGCCCGCCGGATGGACCGGATGCAGGAGCTGGAACGGACGCTGCCGATCCCGGCGCGGTGTTTCGCCATCGATCTGACGGATGCATCCCAGCGGGAGGCGCTGGAAAACGAGCTGGCGGCGCGCAAGCCCAACGTAAAGCTTTTGGTAAATGCTTCCGGCTTTGGTAAAATCGGAACGGTTGGGAACCTGCCGCTTGACGATGAAACGGGAATGGTAGAGCTCAACTGCAAGGCGCTGTGCGCGGTCACGCATATGGTGCTTCCCTATATGAGCGAAAACAGCCGGATTCTCCAGTTCGCGTCAGCAGCCTCCTTTCTGCCGCAGCCGGGATTTGCCATCTATGCGGCAACCAAGGCATTTGTCTTAAGCTACAGCCGCGCCCTGCGGGAAGAACTCCGCCCGCGTAGAATCGGTGTGACGGCGGTCTGCCCCGGACCGGTCAAAACCGAGTTTTTCGACATTGCCGAGACAACCGGGGAGATTCCTCTTTATAAGCGTCTGGTGATGGCAGATCCGCACAAAGTTGTAAAACTTGCCATCCGCGACTGTATGGCGGGAAAAAGCGTGTCGGTTTACGGCGTATGGATGAAGGCATTCTTTGTGCTCTGCAAGGTAGTGCCGCATGAATGGATTCTGCGCGCGATGCAGGCGTTAAACCATTAAATCAGACAAAAAGCTAGTATCATTCAATAAAAACATGATAGAAAGGATTTTTACACCGTGAAAAAGATAAAAAAAGGCGATTATGGCTACCGCAATCATTTCAAGCGGAAACAGCTTTTTATCATCGCACTTCTGGCATTATTTATCATCGCACAGCTAGTTGGGCGGTCTTTTACAGACAATGATTCCGTCAAAAAAATTCTGACGGTCATGGCGATCGTCACGGTACTTCCGGCGGCGAATCTCGCTTCCCCGCTGATTGCCATTTTCAAATACCATACGCCGGAGCAGGCGTTTCATGAGGCATATATGCCGTATGAGGAAAAATTTGAAGTTCTCTATGATCTGGTTCTGACGACACCGGAAGATGTGATTCCGTCCGATGTGACCGTCGTTCACCCGACCGGCATCTATGTGTACTGCATTAATCCAAAGCTGAATGTAAAGCGCGCGGAGGCAGGTTTAAATGAACTGTTAAAGGCTAACAAACTGGATCCGAACCTGAAAATCGTGACCTCACGCAGCACCTTTGACAAGCGGATTCACAGCCTGAAACCGGCGTCAGAGTATGAGGACGATGGAACTGTAGAGTACGGTGTGCGCGTAATAAAAGGATTATCGATGTAAAAAAGGGAGGCGGCAGCCATGCGGATGCTGACAGTATCTAAAAATGAGGCGGGGCAGCGCCTGGACAAGCTGCTGGCAAAATATCTGAATCTGGCGGGAAAAAGCTTCATTTATAAAATGATGCGGAAGAAAAATATTACCCTGAACGGAAAAAAATGCGACGGTTCCGAACATCTGACCGAGGGCGATGAGATCAAGCTGTTTCTGGCAGAGGAGACGATCGAGAAATTTTCGGAAGTGAAGATTCAGAAGGTTCAAAAGAAAAAGCTCGATATCGTCTATGAGGACGAACATATTTTACTGATCAATAAGCCATCTGGAATGCTGTCCCAGAAAGCGAAAGAGACGGATGAATCGCTGGTCGAATACCTGATCGACTATCTGCTGGATTCCGGCAAATTAAAGAAAGAGGACCTGGCGTGCTTCCGTCCGTCCGTCTGCAACCGCCTCGACCGCAACACAAGCGGCATCGTGGCAGCTGGACGTTCCCTGCCGGGACTGCAGATCATGTCCGAGGTCATCAAGGATCGGAGTCTGGGAAAATATTATGTCTGCGTCGTGCGGGGAATCGTAAAAGGCGAAGCCCGGATCGAGGGATGGCTGACGAAAAATGAAAAGACGAATCAGGTGTCGATCCGAAAAGAGGAGACCCCTGGAAGTCTGCCGATCCGGACTGCATACAGACCGCTGGTATCTGGAAATGGATATACCCTTCTGGAGGTTCATCTGATCACCGGACGATCCCACCAGATCCGCGCCCACCTGGCTTCCATCGGACACCCGATCGCCGGGGATCCAAAGTACGGCGATCCCCGGGTCAATGAGGAAGTGAAGAAACGCTTCGGCGTCCGTTCGCAGATGCTTCATGCGTGGCGGCTGGTAATGCCGGAAACGATCTCCGAGCCGCTTTCATATCTGGCGGGCAAAGAATTTACCGCGCCTATGCCGGCGGAGATGAAGCAGATGGAAACGATGATGAAATCAGCTCCAAAACGCCCAGCCAGTCATCGCCCGTAAATTTTAAATTGTGGGAAAAACTAAAAAATGAGTGGAGGAGCAACAACATGGGGACATGGAACAGCCGGGGACTTCGTGGTTCAACCCTGGAGGATATGATAAACCACACAAATGATCTTTACCGAGAGAAAAAGCTGGCATTGATCCAGAAAATCCCGACGCCGATCACGCCCGTCTCGATCGATAAAAGCAGCCGCCATATCACGCTGGCGTATTTCGATCAGAAGAGTACCGTCGATTACATCGGCGCGATTCAGGGCGTCCCGGTCTGCTTTGATGCGAAAGAATGCGCGGCAGATACATTTCCACTGCAGAACGTCCATCCGCATCAGGTCGCATTTATGCGGGAATTTGAAGAGCAGGGCGGGATTGCTTTCTTAATTATATATTTTTCACAGAGGGATGAACTTTACTACCTGCCATTTTTCCATCTGGACGCATACTGGGAGCGGATGCAGCAGGGCGGACGAAAGAGTTTTACATATGAGGAAATGGATAAAACGTGGCGCATCAAAAGCCACCGGGATATATTAGTCCATTATCTGGAACCGCTGAGCCGGGATTTAGGAGAAAGAGAGGATGATTTTTCATGACAACAGCCGTAGAACGTTTTTTGAAATATGTATCATATGATACGCAGTCAGACGAGGCATATGACACCTGCCCGAGCACAAAAAAACAGCTTCTGTTAGCCAATGAGCTGAAACGCGAGCTGGAAGAAATGGGTGCATCCGATGTGCGGATGAGCAAGTACGGATACTTGTTTGCACGCATTCCGGATAATACTGACAGTACCTCTGCACCGCAAGAAGCGGAAGCTTCTTTTAGCACTGCGTCTGCTCACGGTGCATCCGACGTTGGGCAGAAAGCTACCATCCCGGCACTTGGCTTCATTTCCCACATGGACACCGCGCCGTCCTTAACCGGAACAAACGTAAAGCCGCGCATCGTCCAGGCATATGACGGCAAAGATATCGTATTAAATGCAGAAAAACAAATTGTCATGAAAGTTTCAGAATTTCCGTTTTTAGCCGACTTAAAAGGTCAGGAGCTGATCGTAACCGATGGAACCACGCTTCTGGGCGCCGACGATAAGGCAGGCGTGGCGGAGATCATGACGATGGCAGAATATTTCCTGAGCCACCCGGAGATCCCGCACGGCGAGATCTGCATTGGATTTACGCCGGACGAAGAGATCGGACGCGGCGCGGATCGTTTCGATGTGAAAGACTTCGGTGCAGCGGTTGCTTATACGGTAGACGGCGGTCCGATCGGCGAGATCGAATATGAAAATTTCAACGCCGCTTCCGGCAAAGTCCGGATTCAGGGAGCCAGCATCCATCCGGGAGATGCGAAGCTCAAGATGAAAAATGCCATTCTCATCGGCATGGAATTTCAGAGCCTGCTGCCGGTCTTTGAAAATCCGATGTACACAGAAGGTTATGAGGGATTCTATCACCTGGATGAAATGAGCGGAAATGTAGAAGAGGCGCAGTTAAATTACATCATCCGCGATCACGACCATGAAAAATTTGAACAGAAAAAGAAATTTTTCGCCGAAGCCGCCGATTTCCTGAACCGCAAATACGGTAAGGGCACCGTGATCGCCGAAGTAACGGACAGCTACTACAACATGAAAGAAAAAATTGAGCCGTGCATGTACCTGATCGATACCGCCAAAGAGGCGATGGCAGCCTGCGGCATCGAGCCGGAGGTCGTTCCGATCCGCGGCGGCACCGACGGCGCCCGCCTCTCCTACATGGGGCTCCCGTGCCCGAATCTCTGCACCGGCGGATATAACTATCATGGAAAATATGAATTTATTCCGGTGGCGTCATTGGAGAAGACGTCCAGGGTTCTAGTGGAGATTGGGAAAAAGTTTGCTGTCATAAGAAGCAGTGTAGAGTGATTATGAAATAAAGACAATCCTTTAAACAGGCAAATTGCCCTTATATAATAGTGCAAATTGCCTGTTTACTTTCATGAACTGGTAAGTCAATATTAATTTTTCTGTTAAATGGAATCCATTTCATTATTTCTATTATAAAATTTATTATGGAAACAGGATGAGCTTCATACTGGATATTTTATATTTTTTAGACTTCTATGGAATCGGATATTTTTGTGCTAAAAAGCTAACGAAAAAAACGGATACAATTCCGCTTGATTTTTCGCTCTCAAACAAAGCATTTCTGTTTGGTCTGGGTGGTGCGTTTGCTGGGGTGTGTTTGAATCTATTTTTTAATCGGAATTTTCATGTAAACTTTTTCAGATGGCAGTCGTTTATGATTTGTTTTGGTGGATTCACTCTCATGTACCTTATTACCAGTCATACCAGTAAAAATAGAAGCGTCAGCGCAAATGAAACATTGTCACAAAAAGCGTTATCCAATATGCAGCCTATAAACAATGTATCCGCAGCAGAGGAAACGGAGCAGCCACTAACCAGAGCAGCGACAGAAATACCCATCAACCTGGAACATTTTTTTGTTGCAGACATTGATAACGAACTAGATTATGTTTTTTTAGATGAAATTTTATATCAATCATTTAATGGAACTGGCTTAAAGATAGTTGCTATTTTCCCCTTCCCCCGCTACCAGGTTTAAAATCTCCAAGTGTATACAAATATGTTTATGCATAATATGGTTTTGAAAAATATTTCCTTATTTTTGCACAAATATATAGAATCGCTTTTAGCTATATTGTATGTATCATTTCACATACAGGAAATACACCCGTTATATGTTTGTGCGTATTTACAGAATAAATAGTTGCAAAATTCGTACTTGCATATCCGAACCAGATGTGTTACATTTGACTCATCAAGCATATATATTTCTTTATCTGCAATTCAAGCAATCTTATATTCTAATTATTAATCTGAGAAATCTTATGCTTATCCAAATTGGCAATACGAAAGAGCAGGGGATTCTCAGAAAAGCCAGATTCTCCTGTCAGAAAGGGGAGAATTATGGGGAATTTAATGAGGGTGCGGAGAAATCACAAGGACACGCTGTTCCGGATGCTGTTCAGCACAAGGGAGAATCTGCTGAGTCTGTACAATGCAGTGAATCATTCGCATTATACAGATCCGAAAGAATTGGAGATTGTGACGCTGAAAAATGCTGTATATATGAATATGAAAAACGATCAGGCATTTTTGCTGGATATGCAGTTAAACTTATATGAACATCAATCGACATGGAATCCGAATATGCCACTGCGTTTTCTGTTCTATGTGGCAAAAGAGTACCAGATGCTGGTCCGGAACCAGACCTTGTACGCATCGGCATTGGTGGAATTGCCGACACCGCATTTTGTAGTATTCTACAATGGAGAAAAAGAGCGGGAGGCGGAGGGTCTGCTTAAATTGTCACATTCGTTCATGCAGAAGACAGAACATCCTGAGCTGGAATTGCTTGTGAAGGTTTTAAATATCAATCTGGATAAAAATCTGGAGATCCTGGGAACCTGCCGGTTGTTGAAAGAGTATATGCTGTTGGTTCATAAAATACGGCGGTATGCGATTGAATACAAAGATATCAATCAGGCAGCTGAAAAGGCTGTGACGGAATGTATTGATGAAAATATATTGGCAGAGTTTCTGAGGAAGAATCGAGCGGAGGCGATAGAGGTGTGTATTTTTGAGTATGACGAGAAGAGGGAAACGGAATTGATACGGAAGGCGGAGTTTGCAGAAGGGGAGAAGGTTGGTGAGGCTAAAATACTTTTAAACCTGATTGAAAAAGGCATACTAACAAAGGAACAAGCCCTTGAACAATTTGGTGGTACTTATGAGGACTTGGAAAAAGCAGCTTTATCCGTAACACTGGTTTAAAATTTTCTCCTAAATTCAAGAAAAAACCGTTGACAGATCCATATTCCGATGCTAGAATATCTAAGTATGCCGCACAGCGAGGCTAAAAGTGCGTAAGCCGCCATAGCTGGCGAGTAATGATAATAGGAGGTGCCATCAGATGTACGCGATTATTGCAACAGGTGGTAAGCAGTATAAGGTTGCCGAGGGCGATGTAATCAAAGTTGAGAGACTCGGTGCTGCTGCAGGTGAAGCTGTTACTTTCGATCAGGTTCTGGCTGTTAACAACGGTGAGATGAAGATCGGATGCCCGACCGTTGAGGGTGCTACTGTATCCGCAACAGTTGTTAAAGAAGGCAAAGGCAAAAAAGTTATCGTTTACAAGTATAAGAGAAAAACTGGCTACCATAAGAAAAATGGTCACAGACAGCTCTTTACAGAAGTTAAGATCGAAAAGATCAACGCTTAATTGAAATGATTCAAGTAGACGTATACTCCGATTCCAAAGGATGTACCACGGGAGTGGAAGTAAAGGGACATGCTGGATATGATGAGTACGGCAAAGATATTGTCTGTGCGGCTGTATCCGTTCTGACTGTCAATATGGCTAATTCGGTGGAGAAATTTACCGATGACAGTTTTAAGGGCAGTGTGGATGAAAAGACAGGTCAGTTTATTTTTCATTTTACCGGTACTGTAAGTGCGGAATCAAAACTCCTGATGGATTCGCTGATACTTGGACTTACCGATATCGCGGAGAGTTATGGAGATAAATACATTAAAATTCGATTCAGGGAGGTGTAACGCATGTTTAAAATGAACCTTCAGTTATTCGCTCATAAAAAAGGTGTTGGTTCCACAAAGAACGGTCGTGATTCTGAGTCCAAGAGACTTGGTGCGAAGAGAGCAGACGGACAGTTCGTATTAGCTGGCAACATTCTTTACAGACAGCGCGGAACCAAGATTCATCCAGGTGTGAACGTAGGACGCGGTGGAGATGATACATTATTCGCTATGGTTGACGGCGTCGTAAAGTTTGAAAGAAAGGGCAGAGACAAAAAGCAGGTTTCTGTTTACCCGAGAACAATTAACGAATAATTATAAAGAAGCTCCATACGGATTGTATGGAGCTTTTTTCAGATCAGAAGGAGGTATTTATGTTTGCCGACAGTGCAAAAATTTATATCAGATCCGGAAAAGGCGGCGACGGTCATGTCAGCTTCCGCCGGGAACTTTTCGTAGCTGCTGGCGGTCCGGACGGCGGCGATGGCGGTCGCGGCGGCGATGTCATTTTTGAAGTGGACGACGGACTGAATACCCTGACCGATTTCCGTCATGTCCGCAAATATGTGGCTGGCGACGGAGAGCAGGGCGGAAAGCGCCGCTGTCACGGAGCAGACGGCGAGGATCTGATTGTCAAGGTTCCGGAAGGAACCGTTATCAAGGATTTTGAATCCGGTAAGGTAATCGCGGATATGTCCGGCGAGAACCGCCGAGAAGTGATTTTAAAAGGTGGCAAGGGCGGTCTTGGAAATATGCACTTTGCGACCTCGACGATGCAGGTTCCGAAGTATGCACAGCCGGGACAGCCGGCACAGGAACTCTGGATACAGCTGGAATTAAAGGTAATCGCAGATGTTGGTCTGGTTGGTTTCCCGAACGTCGGTAAATCGACCTTGCTTTCACGCGTTTCCAATGCACGTCCGAAGATTGCCAATTATCATTTCACGACGCTGAACCCGCATCTTGGCGTGGTTGATCTGCAGGATGGACAAGGCTTTGTCATGGCAGATATTCCGGGGCTCATCGAGGGTGCTTCCCAGGGAATCGGTCTGGGACATGATTTCCTGCGCCATATCGAGAGAACCAAGGTTCTCGTTCATGTTGTGGATGCGGCATCCGTCGAGGGACGTGATCCGGTTGAAGATATCCGTACCATCAATGCGGAGTTAAAAGCATATAATCCGTCGCTTTTAGAGCGTCCGCAGGTGATTGCTGCCAACAAGGTAGATTCGATTTACAATACCGGCGAAGAGGACTGGGAAGACCCGGTAGAGCGCTTAAAACGCGAATTTGAGCCGGAAGGCATCCAGGTATTTGCCATTTCTGCAGTTACCGGACAGGGTGTAAAAGAGCTCCTTTACCATGTAAATGATCTGCTGAAAACGGTTGACCGCAAGCCAGTTATTTTCGAAAAAGAATTTGAGTACCAGTATCAGGGCGAGAATCTTCCGTATACCGTGGAACGCAATGAAGATGGTATTTATGTGGTAGAAGGACCGAAGATCGAGAAGATGCTTGGTTACACAAACCTTGATTCTGAGAAGGGCTTCCAGTTCTTCCAGAAATTCTTAAAGGACAGCGGTATTCTGGCTGAGCTGGAAGAGGCTGGCATCGAAGAGGGCGATACAGTTCGTATGTATGGTCTTGAATTTGATTACTATAAATAATTGACATTTACGTAACTGTTCAGTACCTTCACAGTCACGCGCAAAAATCCATTAAAAATTGCCTACGGCAATGGGATTTTTGCCTGCTGGTCCATGTTTTCGTACGGTCAGCGCAGTAAATGCGCAGACCTACTGAATAGTTACACATTTACAATATTTTAAACTCAGAAATCCACACTGGATCTGAGTTTGAATTTTAACAGGAGATAGATTTTATGACAAGCAAACAGAGAGCTTATTTAAAAGGTCTCGCGATGACCATGGATCCGATCTTCCAGATCGGCAAATCCAGCCTGACACCGGAATTGACCGCTGCTGTGGCAGAGGCGCTGGAGGCTCGCGAGTTAATTAAACTGAATATTCTGAAGAACTGCGTCGATGACGGCAATGAGCTGGCAGCCGTTCTGGCCGAGCGTACCCACGCACAGGTAGTACAGGTAATCGGCAAGAAAATTGTTCTTTATAAAGAGGCAAAGGACGAGAAAAAACGTAAGATCGTTCTGCCAAAATAAAGGGGCTGCATTCTGCGAATGAATCTCTGACAGAAAGGATACGGATGACGATGAAAAAGATCGGTATTATGGGGGGAACATTTGACCCGATCCATAATGGACATATCATGTTGGGAAGACAGGCGTATGAAGAATATGATCTTGACTGCATCTGGTATATGCCCTCCAGGATCCCGCCGCATAAAAAGGATCATACGATCACAGCGGCAAAGGACCGTTTGGCAATGACTGCAGCTGCGATCGCGCCGTATCCTTATTTTAAGCTGTCTGATTTTGAACTTCGCAGAATCGGCGGAAATACCTACACAGCAGACACGCTTCGCTTATTGAAAGAAGAATATCCGGATGTTGAATTTTTCTTTATCGCGGGCGCAGACTCAATTATGGACATTGAAAAATGGTATCATCCCGAATATGTTCTTCCAGCCGTCACATTTTTGGCGGCAGCAAGAGAGCATGAGGAGGCGGATCGTTCGCTGGATGAGCAGATTTCCTATTTAAACCAGAAATATCAGGCGCATATTCTGCGTCTTCACTGCCGTGAAATGGATGTCGCTTCGGCGGAGATCCGCGCGGCTTTCCGGGCAGGACACGCAGCAGACGTTCGTTCCCTGGTGCCGAAGGAAGTCTGTCAATATATCGAACAGCACGGCTTGTATCAGGAGGTAAATGTGTAATGGACGAAAGAATTACAGAGATACGGAAGCATTTGAAAAAGAAATTGAACCCGATGCGCTATGAACATACGCTGGGTGTTTCATACACATGCATGGCTCTGGCAATGCGTTACAGTGCCAATCTGGATCAGGCGGAGATGGCTGGACTTCTCCACGACTGTGCAAAGCGCTATGATGATGCGACTATCATCTGCAAATGCCAGGAGCACGGCATTGAACTGACTGAAGGCGAACTGCGGGCTCCGGCTGTGATTCATGCAAAATTAGGCGCATGGATGGCAGAACACAAGTATGGTATTACCGATCCAGAGGTCTTATCTGCAATCGCCTGCCATACGACCGGAAAACCGGCGATGTCCCTGTTAGACAAGATCCTGTACGTAGCCGATTACATCGAACCGCGCCGTGATAAGGCGCCAAATCTGCCGAAGCTCCGCCGTCTTGCATTTGAAGATCTGGACGAAGCGCTGTATCAGATTCTGGACAGCACTCGCAATTATTTAAAGGAAACGGGCACGGCAGAGGATGATACAACCGAACAGACCTGGGAATACTATCATGAACGTCATGTTCATCAATAGACACATTAACAGGATTTAAATAAAATAATGAGGAGGATAATCCCCGTGGAAGCAAAAGAGCTGACCAAACTTGCCGTAAAGGCGCTGGAAGATAAAAAAGGCGAAGATATTCGCGTCATTGATATTCATGGAGTATCTGTACTGGCTGATTACTTTGTCATCGCAGACGGAAGCAACGCCAGCCAGGTAAAGGCAATGGCAGATAATGTAGAGGAAGAACTCGGCAAAGCCGGTCATGAGTGCCGTCAGATCGAGGGCTATCAGACTGCCGGATGGATCCTGATGGATTACGGCGATCTGATCGTACACATTTTCTCCCGCGATGACAGACTGTTTTATGATCTGGAGCGCATCTGGAGAGACGGAAAAGTAGTTGAGAATGTGGAGGAATTGTAATAGATTTTTGTTTCATTCCTTTTATATCACGAACAGAAAGGGAAAAACCTGCAAATGGTTTTTCCCTTTTATCGCGAATAAGAGAGAAAAACTTGAAATCTGTGTTTTCCCATCTATCGCGAACAAGGCTGATAAAGTGTTTTCCTTTCAACTCAAAACTTACTTTTTAAAAGCGCTCCATTTTGTAAATTTCAAAAATAGTGAAATAAAACGAGTTACAAGGTTGGAATACGCTAATTGCAACGAACGCAATTTGTTTATTGAGAAGTGTTGTATCAAAGCAATAAGTATATATATTGATATTTTTTTAAAAGATCATATAATAGTGGTAGGAAAAACCCTACATTCCCTACTGCTATAGTATGATTGGTACTGGTGGGTCTGTCCTTTCCGTGGTAGAATATTTACGTTATCAAGAAACACGGTCCTGAATCATGGAGGTGCAAAGTATGGAACCAATGTATTTGTCAATCCAGCCGGAAGAGACAGGGGAACGCATAAGAAGACTGCTTTTGGAACAAGGGTATACGATTCGGGAAATCCAGGGAGCTTTCGGGTTTGAAAATCCGCAGGCCATTTACAAATGGCTGTCCGGTAAATCGTTACCCAGCATCGACAACTTCATTATTTTAAGTAGATTATTGCATACTACGATTGAAGATATCCTCGTCATTGACGGGGATATTCCTCGTTTATGGGGAATTTTAAACCGATGGTTGAATGACATCCGTTGCCGTATGATTTACAATCGGATCAGAAACAAATGATAGCGGAGAGGACGGTGAAACATGGAATCGGAACATAAATTTATGTTAAATGATATTCTGCGAAAGAAACGGAAACGTAAGATGCGCAAACCGGAATGTCCTGTTTTTCTTACTTACGGACCGATTCACGTTTTCCCCTTGGAATGGATAAAACGTTGGAAAGAAGATATCATCTGCATCTGTCAGAGATTGCGTTACGGATACTGCTACCGTGATGCCTGGGCGATTGACCAGTGGTTTCTTGTTATCATCCCCAACATGCTCAACGATCTACGTATCAACGGTCATGGATATCCGGGATCTTTCACAGGAACCGAAGAAGAGAATGTGCGGAAATGGAACCGGATCCTAGAACATATGGAATTTCTATTTCGGGAGGCAAACGAGGAAACCTGTCACCGGAAAAATCCATATGAAGAAGCATATGATCAGGCAAGAGAGGCTTTCACCCGGAAATACGGGATGTTTGGTGAAAAGCTGAAAACCGAAGAAGAAAAAGAGCAGGAAAAAGATAAAGGTTATTACTGTGTGCATACCATGTCCGATGTGCCGGAATACAAGGAAATATTGGACCAATGGTTTGCAGCGGAGAAGGAACTGGCAGCATACCGAGATCGGTGTATGAAAGAAGGAATGAAGCTTTTTACCAGATATCTCTGGGATCTGTGGGACTGAGATCATTTTTATTTATATTGATAAGAACATTGTGGGAGGCGAAAATCATGCAGAAAATTACATCGGCTTATGCAAATAAGATGCTGAGAAGCCTAGAAGAAGACAAGGCATTCTGGGTAAACAAGGAATCGACATCCAGTACTTACGTGGCTGCGGTCAACGAGGAACCAGTCGTTCCGGAATATGATTACATGACTGTTGCGAATACGATTGATGAGATTGACAGGAAGATCCTTACTATCAAGCACACATTGAATCTGACCAATGCCACCGCAAAAGTGCAGGTCGGCGCTCAGGAAATGAGCATTGACGGCATCCTGATCCGGATGGCGCAGCTCAACAAGAGAAAGACGGTGCTTGACGATATGCGCAAGAGACTTCCAAAAACGCGAGTCTATGGCAACTCCTTCGGTTCTTCTGGTTCGGCACCGGAGTATAAGTATATCAACTACGATCCGGAACTGATCCGGCAGGAATATGACCGCATCTCCAATACGATCATGGAAATGCAGATTGCACTGGATCGTTATAATCAGACGGTGCTGTTTGAGGTGGATATCTAAGTAGAATTTCCGTACAGGGCATACTTCTAACAAAAAATTACGAGTGGTTACGGTTCATTGTCATCGCTTATCGGTTATTTGTTATCGGGTTATGTGTTTCGGTTCATGGAGACGGCTTTGGAAAAGCATATCATGCAGATTTTCAAATCACCCTGTAAAAAACCTGTGAGGGATCACGGTGCCAAGGTACGGTTTTCAGGCACAACGGCTGCGGAAGCAATTCCGTAGCCATTTTTCATGGTAAGAAGGATTTCGGTCTGAAAGAGTTCAAAACCTAACTCAAAACTTACTTTTTAAAATCGCTCCATTTTGGAAATTTCAAAAATAGTGTACTGAAGTGGGTTATAAACACGGAATGGATTGGGTCACAAGAATTCCAAAACCGGAATTATGATAAAGCGCTTTATGATTTCAGGCAGGAACGTCTGAGCGAAAATTTGACTCAAAACGTTATCCGCAGAAACCGCTAATTGGAAATTCGAATTCGATGATGATATAGTTGGGCAGAAAAAATCGAAAGGAGATCAGACTATGGGAAGACTTTACAAAATCAACCAGCCGTGTCCCAAGTGCCATGAGGAACATAATTGGTGGCATATTCAGCTGACGGATGAGGAACAGGCGAAGATGGATGCGTATGTGGCAGCCAGTGAGGGAAAATCATCCTTGGAGTTACTTCTGGGCGAGCCGGGAATTGTTGTTATGCGAAAGCTTAAGTGTTGTTGCTGCGGTCACGTATTTGAAGTGAAACAGTACATTATTCAAGGGTATATCAGCATATGAAGCATAAAACAGCTTGTTTCTAATAGTAAATTCCAGTTTTGAAGAACTTTGCAAAACTAACGTCCATAAAAATCATGATATTTTGATTTGCCAGAATTTACTTTTGCAAGTGATTAGCTAAATCAGAACTTAAACTTGCAAACTGGAAGCTCGGATTCCAATTCAGCTCTCCTAGAAAGATCCCTTCGATTTTTCGGGGGATCTTTTTGTGACATAGAAAACCTCATCCTATGGTGAAAAAACAAAACAAAAAACAGAAAAACAAAGAAAAAGAAAGATTAGTACTTGCTTTTCCTATAAAAGGTGCTTATAATGTATGTAAATAAATCAGCTGCTAGTTAGTAGCAAAACTAATAAATACATATAAGAGGAGAAGAAGAGATGAGAAAAAAACTTGCAGTAATGATGGCTGCTATGGCCGCAACCGCGATGGTAGGGGGCTGTGGTGCAAAGGATGCAGCACCGACCGGCGCAGAGACCAAACCGGCTGAGACTTCTGCTGCTCAGGAGACAGAAGCAGCTCAGGAAGAAACCAAAGAGGCTGATGCCCATGAGGCAGAATACCTGGCAGAGTTTTTCGATGTACAGATCAAAGAAGATCCGGACAGTGCTGCTTTTTCCGCTGACCTGAAAAAGGTAGCAGGAGATGAGGCACCGGCTGTCGAGGGGGACATGACCTGGTTTTCTGCTGTGAAAGCTGCTGTGGCTGCTGCTGATTATGAAGAGCTTGCTCTTAGCTATCCGGAAGATAAGATTAAAGATCGTCTTGAACAATATGGGGTAAAGATGGATGAGACGAATGAATATGCCAGATACGTTGCTGCTGCTCTGGATACCAGCCTCATCACTTCCGAAACTGCGAAAAAAGTCGTTGCAGAAGATGCCTTTACAGCTGAGGATGAAATCAGTCTTCTGATGGCAATTGCCAATGCAAATGGAGACGCAAGAAACTACCTTGGCATGTCAAATGATCCAGACATTTACGCGAAACTGGACCAGGCATGGAATTCCTTTATCTTATTTGATGACAGCAAACTGGCAGAGATCGGAAAAGAAGCTGTACAGAACAAGGTAACCACCGGATATGGATTAAAATCTGCTGCATACAGTGCCCGCTTTTTACCGGAACTGACCTTACAGTACGGTCATTCTGATATCAAACATGTACATCAGCTGATGGGGCTCCTGAACAGCGAGAATATCACAGCAAAGGTTCAGCTTGAGCCGAAGATTAGTATTTACCAGTATCTGCCGGAGTGGGGTCCGATCCCGGAGGCTACTCCAACCTACGAAGTAAAAGAATATGAAGATCTTGCACTGGTATATGCAGTAGAATATGACCTTGAGCTTGAGTTCGACAATCTTGAGGATATGAATCGTTTTGACGAAGTAATCAAGACGTACGCAAAGAAAAATGAAGGAAATGAAGAAGCAAAGGGCCTGATCTATGCATCCTGGTGGCAGCCGCTTTATTCTTCAACCAGAACAGATATGCCGGAGACTGATTATCATCAGATCTATGATTGCGTAATCACGAACGATACGTATTCCATTCATCCATTTACCTTACCGGAAGATAAAGATGAGGTTGTTGAAAAACTGACGGAAATCTCCGACGGCCTGGAAGTTGTACCGGTTGAACGCTTCTGCAATACCGCTTTCTATAATTACCTGGAAGGTGAGGACTATCAATAATATGCATGCAATCGAACGTGCAGAATACATCTTGTCCATGCTGGAGAAGAATAAAGTAGTCATGGTGACGGATCTGAGCCGTGAAATGGGAGTTACGGAAGAAACGGTTCGAAAGGATCTGGAAAAACTGGAAAAACAGGAGAAATTAAACCGTGTTCACGGAGGTGCCTACTTAAACGAAGGTTTTGGCAATGAAACTCCCATCTCGGTTCGCAGCAAGGTGATGCAGGAAGAGAAAAAGCTTCTTGCATCTCTCTGCATGCAATGGATCCACGAAAAGAGTTCCATTTTTCTGGATTGCAGTACCACGGCTCTTCATATTGCAAAGCAATTAGCGGATTTTCCCGGCAAGCTGACCGTCATGACCAATTCTCTGGCAGTGGCAAAGGAGATTGATGCGAATCCGCAGATTCGTCTTATTTTATTTGGCGGTGAGCTGAATCGCGATCGGGAAGCGTTTGAAGGACAGACCGTACTGGAACAGATGAAAACCTGCTTTATCAATTATGCATTTGTCAGCAGTGCCGGCTGCAGTCTGGAGGCAGGTATTACAGATTCCACCCGTGAAGAAGCAGATATCCGTCGTCAGGTATTAAAGCAGGCGAAACATAAGATCCTGGTGGTGGACAATACGAAGATCGGACGCAACGAGGTGTATGTGATCGGAGAGTTGGAGCAGCTCAGTCAGGTGGTTGTGGATCATTCCATCCGAAAAACCAATCCGGACCTATGGGAATGGTTCCAGGCACATCAGATCCCTGTCCTGGAAGGGAAAGCGGAAAGAAAATCAAAAACCAAAGGAGATGAGCGATAAGATTATGACAGATTTGAAGGAACTGAAACAAAATGTGCTGATGACAGCGAAAAAGGCCTATGATGAAAAGCTGATGGCCGGAACAAGCGGCAATATCAGTGCTTACTTTCGTGAGAAGCAGTGGATCGTAATTACTCCCAGCTCCTATGATTACAGTTTGATGGCGGAAGAGGATATCGTAGTGATTGATCTGGATGGCAATCTGGTCGAAGGAAGACACAAGCCATCTTCCGAGTGGAAAATGCATGCTGAGATTTACCGTCACCTGTCCCATGCTAATGCGGTGGTGCATACACATTCTCCTTATGCAAGCAGTTTTGCGGTAAACCATCAGGAAATTCCAGTTGTACTGATTGAAATGATTCCTTTCTTAAAAGGGAAACTGGAGGTAAGTCCTTATGCACAGCAGGGAAGCGCAGAGGTTGGTCTGAATGCAGTTCCAATCCTGGAACGGAAAAATGCCTGTCTGATGGCCAATCACGGTGTCGTGGCTATCGGCGGAACATTACCGGAAGCATATACAAACAGTGTTTATGTGGAGGATGCTGCAAAGATCTATCATCTTGCACTCTGTTCAGGACATCCGGTTGTGATCAAAGAATACGAGGAGGTCTGATATGACAAAGGCGTATGAACGATTATTAAAATGCTATCAGTGCTTTAAAGACAAAATTAATTTTAAGCCGGAGGTGGCACTGGTGCTGGGATCCGGACTCGGTGATTATGCAGATACCATTCGGGTAGAAGCTGTTTTGGATTATCATGATATTGAGGGTTTTCCTGTGTCCACAGTCAGCGGACATAAGGGCAGATTTGTCTTTGGATACGTAGGAGATGTCCCGGTCGTAATCATGCAGGGACGTGTCCACTACTATGAAGGATATTCCATGGAGGATGTAGTTCTTCCCACCCGTCTCATGAAGATGATGGGGGCCCGGGTCTTGTTTCTGACCAATGCTTCCGGCAGTGTGAATTATGATTACAAAGCCGGTGATTTTATGATGATCACCGACCAGATCAGTAATTTTGTACCGTCTCCTCTCATCGGACCCAATGAGGAGATGCTGGGAGAGCGTTTCAGCGATATGTCTGAGATTTACCGTAAGGACCTTTGTGAGATCATCCGGGGTGCTGCTGCAGACCTTCAGATTCCGCTTCAGGAGGGAACCTATATCCAGCTGTCCGGTCCGAATTTTGAAACTCCCCATGAAGTAAAAATGTGCCGGATACTTGGAGGAGATGCAGTAGGAATGAGCACCGCATGCGAGGCCATAGCTGCCAATCATATGGGCATGAAGGTCTGCGGTATTTCCTGCATTTCCAATCTGGGATGCGGAATGACTGATCAGCCTTTGAGTGCGGAGGAAGTGAAGGAAACAGCTGACCGTGTTGCACCGTTATTTAAACAGCTGATTACGGAATCCATAGTTCGAATCGGTAAAATGATCTGAGTGATGAATAAAAAACAAAGGAGATGATAAAGTGGACAATCAGTCAGAAGCAATCAAAAATGTGTACTTGCATGAAGACGGCAAAGCTGTGACCATCATTGATCAGACTAAGCTTCCAACGGTTACCGAATACCTGACCCTTGGAACGGCGAAGGATCTGTATGATGCCATTTTTGAATTGAAAGTCCGGGGAGCACCGGCAATCGGAATTTGTGCGGCATTTGGAATGTATGTTCTGGCCGGAACGATTGAAACCGGGGATTACGATGAGTTTTTAAAAAAATTCAGAGAGTATAAGGATTATCTGAACTCTTCCCGTCCAACGGCAGTGAACCTGAGCTGGGCATTAAACCGCATGGAGCAGGTAGTGACAAGCCACAGCGATGCTTCTGTACCAGAGATTCTTGGATATCTGAAGAAAGAGTGCATGGATATTCAGGAAGAGGACAGCCAGATGTGCAGAGCGATTTCTGAATATGGTTTAAGCCTTATTAAGGACGGAGACGGAATTCTGACACATTGCAATGCCGGACCCTTAGCCACCTCCCGCTATGGAACTGCCTTAGGACCTCTCTTCCTTGGAAAAGAGCAGGGCATGAATTTCCATGTATTTGCAGATGAGACAAGGCCGCTTCTTCAGGGAGCAAGACTTACCTCATATGAGTTAGATCAGGCAGGAATCGATGTAACATTGATTTGTGATAACATGGCCAGCATTGTAATGAAAAACGGCTGGATCCAGGCCTGCTTCGTAGGCTGTGATCGTATCGCTGCCAACGGTGATGCGGCCAATAAGATTGGAACCAGTGGTGTTGCAATCCTTGCAAAACATTACGGAATTCCGTTCTATGTATTAGGACCGAGTTCAACCATCGATCTTGACTGTGCAACTGGCGATGATATCCAGATCGAACTTCGAAGTCCGGAAGAGATCAAAAGCAAATTTTATGAAAAACCGATGGCACCGGAGGGTGTCAAATGTTATAATCCGGCATTTGATGTAACCGATCACACGCTGATCGCCGGAATTGTAACGGAAAAAGGAATCTGCAGACCACCGTATACGGAGAGTCTTGCAAATATGTTTGGCAAAAACAAAAAATAGGAGGAAAAGATTGATGAAAAAATTATTTGGTATTGTAGCAGGTGTAGCAGTATCCGCAGCGTTAATGACAGGATGCGGTGGAAACAATAATACAGCCGAGACAAAGGAAAATACGGCTGAAACAGCATCAGCTTCTGCTGAGAACGCTGATGGAGATTTAAAGATCGCCATCGTGACCAGTCCATCCGGTGTAGATGACGGCTCCTTTAACCAGGATAACTACAACGGTATCCTGAAATTTATCGAGTCTCATCCGGGAGCAACCGTAACTCCGGTTCGCGAGGAAACCGGTGATCCGGCTGCAGTTATTCAGGCAGTTGCTGATATCGTTGCAGACTACAATGTGATCGTATGCCCGGGCTTCCAATTCTCCGGAATCGGAACCATCGCAACCGATAACCCAGATGTAGATTTTATCCTTGTAGATACGAATCCGACCGATTCTGAGGGTAATGACATCGAATGTGATAATATTTATGCAATGACTTTCAAGGAGCAGGAAGGAGGTTTCTTCGCGGGAATGGCAGCTGCACTGGAGTCTGAAAGCAAAAAGGTAGCTGTAGTAACCGGTATTGCATACCCAAGCAATGTAAACTATCAGTACGGTTTTGAGAGTGGTGTCAATTACGCAAATGAGAAATATGATACCGGTGTTGAGATCGTAGAGATCCCATCTTACGCAGGCGTTGACGTTACCAATAAAAATGTAGGTGGAAACTATGTTGGAAGCTTTGCAGATGAAGCAACCGGTAAAGTTGTTGGAAAAGCTCTCATCGATGAGGGCTGTGATATTCTGTTCGTAGCTGCAGGCGGTTCTGGAAACGGTGTATTTACTGCTGCTAAAGAAGCTGGCAATGTAAAAGTAGTAGGCTGTGACGTAGACCAGTATGATGATGGTGCTAACGGTTCTGATAACATTATTCTGACTTCTGTACTGAAAGTTATGAGCATGAACGTAGAGAAACAATTAAATGCTATCGCAGACGGAGGTTTCCAGGGAGCAAACGCTCTGTTAGGTGCAGATTCTGATTCTGTTGGTTATGTAACAGAGGAAGGACGTCAAAGCATGTCTGAGGATACCGTGAAGAAGATGGACGAAGCATATGAACTTGTAAAAGATGGAACTATCGTTCCGGCAGCAAACTTTAACGGAATTGAGCCGGAAGATTTCCCAGGATTGAAATAATACGTTCTGTACCAGAAAATGAGGAGGCTTAAATGTCGGAATATATCATTGAAATGAAGCACATCACAAAACGTTTCCCAGGTATCGTGGCAAACGATGATGTGACGCTTCAAATTAAAAAAGGTGAGATCTTCGCACTGCTTGGCGAAAACGGTGCCGGAAAATCAACTTTGATGAGCATGATATTTGGTATGTATGAACCGGATGAAGGTGAGATCTTCATCCGGGGTAAGAAAGAACAGATTCATTCTCCAAGCTACGCAACAAAACTCAATATTGGTATGGTCCATCAGCATTTTAAGCTGGTACAGAATTACACGATTACAGAAAACATTATTCTGGGTTTAAAGAAGAAAGACAAACTGTTTGGAATCCTTCCCTATGTTGATTTAAAAAAAGCAGATCAGGAGATCGAGGCGCTTTCTAAGAAGTACGGTCTGGAAGTCAATCCGATCGATGTGATCGAAAATACAAGTGTATCGACACAGCAGCGTGTCGAGATCCTGAAAATGCTGTACCGGGAAGCTGAAATTCTGATCTTTGATGAGCCGACAGCAGTGCTGACGCCTCAGGAGATTGAATCCCTGCTGACGATCATCCGCAACCTCAGAGATGATGGAAAAACCATCATCCTGATCACCCATAAGCTGGAGGAAATCAAAAAAATTGCAGATAGATGTGCGATTTTAAACAGAGGAAAGCTCATCGATGTTCTAGATGTCGCCACGACCTCTACAAAGCAGATGGCCAATTTGATGGTTGGACGGGAAGTTTCTTTTGAAGTAGAGAAATCAGAGCCTCATTACCGGGAGACTGTGTTAGAGGTAAAGAATCTCACTGTAAAAAACCAGGATCATTTTGAAGTAGTAAAAAATGTATCCTTTTCTGTCCACGGCGGAGAAGTATTTGCCATTGCCGGAGTATCCGGCAATGGTCAAATTGAGATTGCAGATGCGATTGCAGGAGTTGAGAAGGCAGCTTCAGGTAGTATTCTTCTGAATGGAGTCGATATCACCAATTACTCCATCCGCAAACGAACCCTGGAAGGAATCTCTTATATTCCGGAGGATCGGCAGAGCTGCGGCCTGGTCATGGATTTTACCCTGGAGGAAAATCTGGGACTGAAAAACTACTTCCGAGAACCATTTTCCCATAAAGGTGTACTGGATAAAGCAGAATTTTCCCAGTACGGAAATGAACTGATTGACCGGTATGACATCCGGAGCAGTCAGGGAAACAAGACCATTGTCCGCTCCATGAGCGGCGGTAATCAGCAGAAGGCCATCATCGGAAGAGAGATTGAACTTCAGTCTCCTCTGATGATCTTTGTGCAGCCAACCAGAGGTCTGGATATCGGAGCCATCGAAAATATCCATAAGCAGATTATCCGACAGAGAGATGCAGGAAAGGCAATCCTGCTGATTTCGTTAGAGCTGGATGAGATCATGAATTGTGCAGATACCATCGGAGTAATATATAATGGAGAAATCCAGAAAATAGCAGCTGCAAAAACGCTTACATCAAATGAAGTGGGAGAATTTATGATGGGGGTGCACCAAAATGCTGAAAATTAAACACAGATTGAAAAAGATGCTTGTCAGACTCCTGGGAAATGAAAAATACCAGGGTATCACCATTCCCATGTCGGCCATTTTCTTAAGCCTTCTGGCTGGAGCTGTGATCATTCTTTCGCTTGGCAAGAATCCTCTGTCGGCCTATGGTAACCTTCTCCAGGGGGCTGGATTCCTCCCGAAACCGAGTTATGCCGGATATAAGAATATGCTGACCGACTTCACCAGTTATATGAATGCCTGGACTCCGATGCTTTTTGCGTCTCTGGCAGTAGCAGTCGGTATGTGTGCCGGACTCTTTAATATCGGTGTCTCCGGTCAGATGCTTACCTCTGGTTTTATCACAACTCTGGTGATCGGATATAGTTCCCTTCCGGCAGCGGTGGCTAAGCCATGCGTACTGATTGTCGGAGCAGTCGTTGGTGCACTCATCGGTGCACTTATTGGCTGGTTAAAATACAAATTTAATATCAATGAAGTCGTATCTTCGATCATGATAAACTATACGGCCCAGTATGTGATCAGCTTTTTCATCAACACGTACTATATCAATCCGGTTTCCAGGCAGTCCCAGGCCGTCTCGAAAGCATCCCGCCTGACTCTGATGGACACACCCGTCGGAAACTTGAAAATGGATATTCCCTTAGGAATCCTTCTTGCAGTTCTGACTGCAGTCCTGGTGAAGTTCGTGTTAGATCGCACCGTATTTGGCTATGAACTCAAATGCGTGGGACTTGGAAGAAAAGCGGCCATGTATGCAGGTGTCAATGTTGGCAAAAGCATGATCATGGCGATGATGTTCTCCGGTGCATTAGGAGGCCTGGCAGGAGTGACGTACTACCTGGGGTATTTTGGTTCGATTCAGCCCCGCGTCCTTCCAAGCACCGGTTTTGATGCCATCGCAGTGGCACTTCTTGCAGGAAACCATCCCATCGGCATCATATTTTCATCTCTTCTGATCACAGTGATCAGCAAGGGCAGTACCTACATGAATTCAGCATCCGGTCTGGAATCAGAGATCGCATCCGTTATCACCGGATTGATCCTGCTATTTTCCGCCTGCGGTGTATATATCCGTTACAAAGTGAATCGAATGAAACAAGAGTTAAATGAAGAGACAGAAAGGGGGATCAGCTGATGGAACGAATCCTGATTGATGGTTTATCCTTTGCGATCCCGCTGTTCGTAATGGCAATCGGAGGGATCTACAGCGAAAAGAGCGGCGTGACGAATCTGGCTTTGGAGGGATTGCAGGGAATGGGGGCATTTATAGGCGCCTTTGTGGCCGTTCTGGCTGCAGGCTATTTTGGAAGCAATTCCCAGGTTCCTTATTATCTCGCAATTGTATGTGCCATGGCAGGTGGAATGCTGTATTCGCTCTTATATGGACTGTTATGTATCCGTCTGAAGGCAAATCAGATCATTGGCGGAGTCGTGATCAATATCCTGGCTATGTCACTGACTGCATTTTTTACAAAACTTTTAAACCGCCTTGTGTTCGGTGCAGCTTCGGAAAAATTTGTTCTGGGTGTGTCTGCACGGTTTACAATTCCGCTGCTCTCCGGCATCCCAGTAATTGGAGCCGCATTTAAAGATGTCTATCCATTTGAGATCCTGATCCTTCTGATCGCAGTTGTTGCTTGGTATGTGCTGTATAAAACGCGTTATGGCATGAATCTTCGTGCCTGTGGAGATAATCCTCACGCAGTAGACGCAGCAGGAGAGAATGTTACCCGGATCCGTCTGATTGCAGTCCTTGTATCCGGTGCTCTGTCCGGTCTGGCTGGAATCAGCTTTGCTTATTCCATTTCAGCGAACTTTTCTTCCAACATCTATGTGGGATACGGATATCTGGCGATTGCAGCCATGATATTCGGAAACTGGAAGATCCTTCCTACACTTGGATCCTGCCTGCTGTTTGGTTTTGCCCGATCCGGAGGCTATTATCTTGTCCAGAAGATGCAGATGCCCAGCAGTTACTCGGATCTTGCCATGACGCTGCCTTATATCGTTACAATGCTGCTTTTGATTTTCTTCTCAAAATACAATCGTGCTCCTCGTGCACTTGGAGAGATTTACGACAAAGGAAAGAGGTAGAACATGAATATTCGTTTTTATAATGCCCAGATTCTTCCGATGAATGGAAATATGGATATCATCCACGGAGAGGTATGGGTCGAAGGGAACACTATTACATATGTAGGTCCTCATAAGGAATGCGGCAATGTGTGGGACCGTGAGATCGATGCAGAAAAAAATCTCATCATGCCGGGCTTTAAAAATGCACATACGCACACAGCCATGACGTTTCTTCGATCCTATGCGGATGATATGCCGCTGCAGGACTGGCTGACAAAGCAGATCTTCCCGATGGAAGCAAAATTACAGCCGGATGATATCTACTGGCTCTCCAAACTGGGAATCATGGAATACCTGACCAGCGGTATTACCTCCTGCTTTGATATGTATCTGAATACAGAAATGATGGCTAAAGCATCGGTAGAATGTGGATTCCGGAGTGTACTCGTCAGCGGAATCAATGATTTTTCCTCTTCATTGGAGGAAGTGGAGGCAGATTTTAATACCTACAACCAATATGATGAGCTGATCAGGTATTGTCTGGGATTTCATGCAGAATACACTTGTTCCGAAGAACTCTTAAAAAAGATTGCCGAGCTGTCACAGCGCTACAAGGCTCCTGTATTTGCTCATATGTCAGAAACAGAACGGGAAGTGGCAGAGTGTGTACAGCGCCATGGAACTACACCTGCAGCTTATCTGGATTCCCTGGGCTTATTTGAACATGGGGGCGGTGGATATCATTGCATTTGGTTTACCGATGAGGAAATAGAACTCTTCCGCAGGAAAGGACTGACAGCGGTAACCAATCCTGGATCCAACACAAAACTTGCAAGCGGCATCGCCAACACTACGGCATTTTTGAAACACGGAGTCAATATGGCCATTGGCACAGATGGACCAGCCAGCAACAACTGCCTGGATATGTTCCGGGAAATGTTTTTAGTGACGGGACTGGGAAAACTTCATGATCGGGATGCATCTGCAGTACCAGCAGAAGAAGTTCTGAAAATGGCAGTAACCGGCGGTGCAAAAGCAATGGGACTGACAGACTGCGACTGCCTTGCAGAAGGCAAAAAGGCGGATCTGATTATGATCGATCTGAACCAGCCGAATATGCAACCTATCAACAACCCGATGAAAAACCTGGTATACAGCGGAAGCAAACAGAATGTGAAGATGACCATGATCAACGGCAAGATCCTCTATGAAGACCAGAAATTCTTCATTGGGGTGGAGCCAAAGGAAGTTTACAAAAAGGCAAATGAGATCATAACCCGAATGAGACAATCATAGGTAAAAGCGTTAAATTCCGTTGACAACACATTCTTTATTTGATACTATTTATCAAGTAAATTCAATATTCCATGAGGGAGTAGTTAGCGCGAAAGTGTGGTTTGTCAACATTCTGATTATAGCAACTGTATAATCTGGCAAATCTTAAATAATGAGACTCATGTATATCGATGGACGACAGTTTTTGTATCATGCATAGCTGTCAGTTGATATACATGAGTTTTTCTTTTGTGCATTGATGCAAAAAAGGGAGGACATCATAATCGACAGTGAGCGGTGAAGGAACATGCATTACATCTAGGAGGAAATGAAAAATGATGCTGTTTTTTAAAGTGTTTTTTACAGAATTTATCGCAGAGATGGGCGATAAAACCCAGCTTATGCTGGTTGCTCTGACTTCAAAATATAAGTTGAGAGATATTATACTAGGAACTGCGGCGGCGATTCTTGTTCTGAATGGTCTTGCGGTTCTGGCGGGCGGACTTGTCAGTGAATTTATTCCTGACTGGCTTATTAAGATGATTGCAGCACTTGCATTTCTGTATTTCGCCGCATCGACTCTTGCCGGTGATGATGACGAAGAAGAGGAGGAGGGCGGTAAATCAAAGATTCAGTTCGCACCCTTAGCTGTTTTTTGTACATTTTTTGTGGCAGAACTGGGAGATAAGACTCAGCTTACAGCCATCACGTTCGGAGCCAATGAAGGCATGAAATCAGCCTTTGTTGTATGGATTGGATGCTCTCTGGGACTTTTTGCAGCGGATATTCTCGGAATGCTGGTTGGATATCTTTTAAAGAGCAAAACTCCCGATGGGCTGCTGAATACACTGGCATTTGTTATTTTTTCCATATTTGGTGCTTTCACACTTCATCAGGGACTGAACATGATGAACGCAAGAGTCTGTCCGATTCCGGTATGGCCGGTATGGATTGCTGCGGCTGTTATTTTTACTGCCTTATGTGCCTGGATCTATATAAAAAGAAAGAAGGAAAATAAATGCGATATTTAAAACCACATTTTTATGATAAATTTGTCTGTACAGCAGGAGATTGTCCGGATAGCTGCTGTGCCGGATGGCAGATCATGATTGATGAAACCTCTCTGGAGCGATATGGAAATGAAAAGAGCGAGTTCGGAACGCGATTACGCAATTCTATTGACTGGGATGAAGAATGTTTTTACCAGAACAATCGGCGCTGTGCATTTTTAAATGAAGAAAATCTCTGCGATCTTTATAAAGCACTGGGACCAGATTCTCTTTGTGATACCTGCCGGATGTACCCGAGACATACGGAAGAATACGAGGGACTTCGGGAATTATCTCTTTCCCTGTCCTGTCCGGAGGCGGCTAGAATCATTCTTTCCTATAAAGAACCGGTCCGTTTTCTGGAAGAAGAGGACAATTTGGAGGACGATTTTGAAGAATTCGATTTTATGATGTTTTCCCAGTTGGAAGATACAAGAGATGTTCTGTTTTCGATTTTACAGGATCGATCCCTTCCTCTGACACTCCGAATGTCGGCATCCGAACAGCTGACAGAACAATATCAGATCCGGGTGGAAGAGCAGAAGGAATATGAAATTGATGAACTTCTGCGAAACTGTGAAGCTCATCATCAGAGAAAAAAACTTCAGGAATTTGTATCAGAAAGTCTTGCTGAAAAAGGCATTGATGCAGCATCTCTCCATCGGTGGGCACGCCAGATAGAAGAATTGCAGGTACTACGCGGTCTGGAACGCCTGCGTCCGGAATGGGATGATGTGCTGGATGGTGCTGAAAAGTGGCTGTATCAGGGAAGTGAGGAAACCTATCATAAAATTTGCGAAGAATTTCATAAGGCATATGGAAGCTTAGGAAGTCACAAAGAAGAATGGGAAAATCTGGGCGAGCAGCTTTTAATGTTTTTTGTCTATACCTATTTTTGCGGGGCTGTCTACGACGATATGGTCTGTTCCAAGATGGAACTGGCATTGTTCTCTGTCCGCTGGATACAGGAATTTCTGATGGTCCGATGGCTGGAAAATGGAAAGAAACTTTCCATGGAGGATGTGGAAGAAATCTCCTGGAGATATGCCCGGGAAGTAGAACATTCCGATGATAACTTAAATGCACTGGAAGACTGGCTTTTTGAGCGGTATGCGCCGGTTTAATCACCGAAAGAAGCATATTGCAAAAATGAATCATACGAACAAAAAAGCTCTATTCTATAAAATTGAGCGTACCGTATCTCCGGACGTCAACGAATAGCATAGAGCTTTTGAGTTAAATTTTGCCACATAATGCTTCTGTCATTTTCATGATAATAAGCAAAAGGTAAGCGTCAGTAAACCAAGAGGTTACCGCATAAGGCGCAGCAGACCGATTACTTTGCCAAGAATCTGTACTTTATCCACAATAATCGGATCCATGGTTGCATTCTCCGGCTGGAGACGATAGTGACCGTTCTCCTTGAAGAAACGCTTAACGGTAGCTGAATCATCGATGAGTGCAACCACGATCTCGCCATTCTCTGCGACACTGGTCTGTTCCACGATAACACGATCTCCGTCATAGATGCCCACATCGATCATACTATTGCCGCGGACCTTCAGCATAAAAGTTTCGCTGTTCGGAAGCAGTTCTGCCGGAATCGGGAAATAGTTCTCCACATTCTCATCAGCCAGAATCGGCGCACCGGCTGCTACAGTACCGATAAGGGGTACATTCACCAGTTCACGGCGGGACAGGTTAAAAGTGTCATCAACGATCTCGATGGCTCTCGGTTTCGTCGGATCCCGGTGAATATATCCGTTCTTCTCAAGCTGTTCCAGATGAGAGTGGACAGAAGAGGTAGACTTAAGCTGTACCTTTTCACAAATTTCACGTACCGTCGGCGGATAACCTTTCTTTAAAATGCATGCTTTAATAAATTCCAAGATCTCTTTCTGTTTATCTGTAATACGTCCCTGTGCCATATAGATTCCTCCTGTCGATGAAGTATATAAAATGTTTTTAATATCGGATATACAGTGATTCTGGCAGGATACAAGTCGAACGCCCACCTGATGGGACCAGCAGCTGAATCACTGAAAGGTCTGGCCTATAGTAAGCCCTTATTATATTATATATAGTAACATATGTTCGGGCAAAATGCAAACTATTGTTCGTCTTTATCAATGTTTTCTTTTTTAAGCTGTTCTCTTGCCTGCTCAAGCAGCACTTCCAGACGGGCATTTTCTTTGTCTGCCTGACGAAGAAGTTCCTGCATTTCCCGTTCTTTTTTGAATAGTGCGCGCTCCATCGTAAGCTCCGCCTGGGCTTTGCATTGCTGAATACTCATATCAGCATCCGCTTTTTGTTTTGATAATCCCTGGGTAAGTTCTGTGAGTTTCTGCTGTAGTTCTTTATTTTCAGTTTCAAGTGCCAGAATCCGATCGGATGCATGCTGATAGGACTCTGACTTTACCTCCTGTTCCTTCTGAGAGTGAGAGAGAGCAAGTACAGTATCATGAAGTTCCTGTTTGCATTGCAAAAGCTCATTCTTAAGCATTTCTTCTGATTCTTTTGAATGTTCATTTTTCTTCAGCTGATTTTGTGCCTCTTCTAGTTTCTCCTTCAGCATCTGGTTGATCTGTTCCTGATCAGCAGCACCTTTTCTGAGCGATTCTAGCTGTTCGGTGAGTGTCTGTTCCTGCTTGGTCAGCAAAGCGGACTCCGCATCCATTTTTTTCTTTTCTGCTTGAAGTTGTTCCACTTTTTTCTGTAACTCTGTGAGGCGCAGTTCTTTTCTCTGAAGTTCAGAAGAGAACTCCTCCCGTGCTCTGGCTTCTGCATTCTGGTTCAATTCCAAGCTATACAGATATGCGGAGGTGATGGACTTAACCATGGTTTCAAACTCCTCAATCTCGACACTTCTCCCCGGGATTGAGGATTTGGCTTGATTTAACTCAAACACCTGCATCACATGATCAAAGCCCTGGGCCTGGTTCATTCCTTTTTGTTCGCAAAATGCACGGAAAGCATCCGCTGTATCGGAATCGATTCGAAAGTTTGCCTGTTTAATTTCTCCCATATTCTATATTCTCCAATCTATTTTTTTGTAACTGTTTATGCAACTATTCAGTAGGTCTGCGCATTTACTGCGCTGACCGTACGAAAACATGGGTCAGCAGGCAAAAATCCCATTGCCGTAGGTAATTTTTAATGGATTTTTGCGTGTGACTGTGAAGGTACTGAACAGTTACCTGTTTGTTTAATACCCTGACATTCTTGCTGCGAGGTGGTAACTGTTCATACTCATGTAGACAGTTACGCGAGATAATACTCTGCTTATCAAACTGATTTCAAAGAAGTGCTTTGCAAAGATCATGCGCCAAGTCTTATAACGTTCGATTTAAACTGAAATTTCAAATTGCGTCATACTTTATTTTATGTATATAGATTATCATGAAACCACAAGGGCGTCAATCTGATTCTGTGATATGTTATATATATGTTATACATAATTATTGTTATACATAGATTATGATTTTGATAGTAAAAATAGGAATGAAAATATCAACTATTCGTGAAAGGATGCTTTCGCGAATAGTTTCATCGACTTTTGTGGTTATATTTGCCAGAAATAGCAGCGCAGTTTTGTGCAATATGTATGATTCCCTATAAAAATCTATATACCTAAAGTATTTAGATTTTTATAGGGAGCAGGTGTCTGCTGCTTACGAGCAGAGCCGCGTTTTCTTACGGCACTTTTGAAACCGAAAATACCGTAAGAAAAGGTGGTGGCAACAGAAATTTGCCGTATTTAAATGCGAAGACACGGAAAATTTCGTTACTGGGCACGTATGCGTGAACAGTAGCAAGCTGCGAACAAATGTTTGCTTTTTTCTTTCGAAACCATTGACAAACATTTGTTCGTATCGTATAATGTAACTATACAGAACAAATGTTCCTGACATTTTTATAATATTCAAATCTCTTCTCATTCTTTAAGAACAGATTTGAATACAAAAAGACGATTCCAACAAAACACGAGAGGAGAAGATTGCAAATGTATACGTTGAAAAAAGGTGTTATGGTTTTAGCTGTTGTTTTCATCATGCTGCTTTCGGGCTTTTTTGGACGGAGTCTGATGTATGTGATGGCTGAGGAAGAAGCAGATACTAGACCGGAAAAGTACTATACCAGTATTCATCTGAAAGATGGAGATACGCTCTGGAGCATTGCTCAGACATATTGTGCAGATTCGGAGGAGTCAGTTGAAGAGTATGTACGGGAGCTGCGCCAGATGAACAGTCTTTCGGATGACCATATTGACGCAGGGCATTACCTGACCATTCGTTATTATAAATAAATCGTTACCGTTCACATACACGTACACACAACCGATAACAGAGACAGAATCAAATTTATAGAATTTTCCATATTCCTGTCCGTAGTCTGTTCATTTAATCTATTTTCTGGTAGAATAAAGTTTAGCAAGCAGTCTATATCTGATTAAATGACAAGCGACAGAAGAACAGGAGGAAATAAGGATATGAGTATTGTATATCACGAATCATCGAAGATATTTCATTTATATAACCAGACCATCAGCTATATCATGATGGTTCTTCCAAACGGACATATGGGACAGCTGTATTATGGGAAAAAGATTCGTGACAAGGAAGATTTCTCATACCTTCTTGAATTAGCTCCCAGAGACATGGCATCTTATCTCTATGAAAACGATCGCACCTTTTCACTTGGACATATTAAGCTGGAGTACGGTACTTACGGAAGCGGTGATTACCGTCATCCGGCAGTAGAGATTCTCCAGAATGATGGAAGTACCTATTCAGATTTTCAATTTACTGGATATCAGGTTACATCCGGAAAGCCAAAACTGCCAGGACTTCCCGCTACTTATACTGAACAGGACGGGGAAGCTGAAACTCTTATTATTACGTTAAAAGATACCCATACTAATCTGGAGCTGCATCTTTTATATACAATATTTGTCGAGGGCGGTGTCATTGCCCGAAGTGCTTCTATTTCCAATCAGGGAGACATTTCTGTACAGGTTCAGACCGCGATGAGTCTTTGCCTGGATCTTCCTGACCACGATTATGAGTGGATGCAGTTTTCTGGGGCATGGGCGAGAGAGCGCGCACTCCACACACGCAGGCTTGAGTATGGCATTCAGGCGATTGACAGCACCCGGGGACATTCTTCCCATGAGCAGAATCCGTTCATTATTTTAAAACGCCCTTCGGCTGACGAATTTCAGGGAGAAGCCATTGGCTGCAGCTTGATTTACAGCGGTAATTTTCTGGCTCAGGCAGAAGTGGAGTCACATGGAACCACCCGTCTTATGATAGGAATTAATCCGTTTGGCTTTAGCTGGGAGCTGAACCCTGGTGAAACCTTCCAGACTCCGGAGGCAGTGCTTGTTTACTCCTCTCAGGGACTTAACGACATGAGCCAGACTTTTCACCGGCTGTATCGGCGCCGACTGGCAAGGGGGTACTGGCGTGATCGCGAGCGCCCAATCTTGATCAATAACTGGGAGGCAACTTACTTCAATTTTACCGAAGAAAAACTTCTACAGCTGGCTTCCAGAGCGCAGAAATGCGGCATAGAGCTGTTTGTTTTAGATGACGGCTGGTTTGGTGCCAGAAGCAGCTCAAAAGCCGGACTGGGCGACTGGGAGGCAAACCGTGACCGTTTGCCAAACGGTCTTTCCGGACTGGCACAGAAGATAGAAGCGCTCGGTATGAAGTTTGGTCTCTGGATCGAACCGGAGATGGTAAATGCCGATTCCGATTTATTCCGCACGCATCCTGATTGGATCCTCCAGGTTCCAGGGCGAACGCCTTGTCACGGACGTTACCAGTATGTATTGGATTTTTCCAGGCAGGAGATCCTTGATTACATCTATGAAAAGATTGTATCGATTCTGGAAGGCGCCTCCATTTCCTATATTAAGTGGGATATGAACCGAAGTCTCAGTGATGTATGGAGCAGAGGAGTTTCCGCCAGACAGCAGGGAGAAGTATTTCACCGCTACATTCTGGGTGTTTATCAGATGTATGAGCGGCTGACAACACGCTTTCCGGACATTCTGTTCGAATCGTGCGCCAGCGGCGGAGCGCGTTTTGATGCAGGTATGCTGTATTATGCACCGCAGGGATGGATCAGTGATGATACAGATGCGATTGAACGCCTGCGGATTCAATACGGCACTTCCTATGGTTACCCGATCAGCTCGATGGGATCCCATGTATCTGCTTCTCCGAACCATCAGCTTCATCGTCAGACACCGCTTTGGACACGTGCCAATACCGCGTTCTTCGGAACTTTCGGCTATGAACTGGATCTGGCACAGCTCGGAGAAGATGATCTATCTGAATTAAAAATTCAGACCGCCTTTATGAAACAGCACCGGTCCCTGATTCAGTATGGTACTTTTTACAGACTTTCCAGTCCGTTTGAAAACAATATCACTGCATGGATGGCGGTCAGTGAAGACCGCACAGAAGCCCTGGTCGGCTGGTACCGGACACTGAATGTCGCCAATGGTCCGTTTACGCGGCTGTATTTACAGGGACTGGAAGAATCCGATCTTTACAATGTCACGGAATATACAGAAGGACATGAAAGTGCCGTAAGCACCCACTATGGTGACGAACTGATGAATTTAGGACTGATTACCAGTGACGCCTCTTCCGGACAGTATATGGATGGTAGAAGAGAGAGCTGCGACTTTGATTCTCGCCTGTTTTATGTACAAAAGCAGGCTGAATAATAAATAAGATAAAAGCATTAAAAAGGGATTCTCCCGAAGCTGGTTTTCAAAGAAGAATCCCTGTAACTGTTCAGTAGGTCTGCGCATTTACTGCGCTGACCGTACGAAAACATGGGTCAGCAGGCAAAAATCCCATTGCCGTAGGCAATTTTTAATGGATTTTTGCGCGTGACTGTGAAGGTACTGAACAGTTACGAATCCCTTTAATTTAAATCCGGCGTTTCCCCGTATAATCCCGCTTCCGGCGTTCATTTACGATATGATTCAGAATCCCGCCACCGATAATAATAACGGCTGCCATCATCAGCACACGTTTCGCCCCTTCCTGCGGAAGTGTGCTCTTAGACGCAATCGACGTAGTATTGAATTGAAGGGTATATTCGATTTCATGAGGCGTTCCCATCGCCAGTGTATCCGCCCTGACTGTAAGTTCTTTTGTCAGATCCAAAACAGGGATCGTAAAATGAGAATTTGCGTCCTTGGCACTTTCATTCTCGTATTTTCTATTATCTACCACCATGTAATCATAATTGGAACTGCTCCATGTGATGGATATGTATGCCGTTCCATCTGTCACCGTCAGAAGAGCAGGACTCTGGATCGAAGCCTTTCCGCTTCCTCCGGTCATTGTTACCTCGATGGCATATTCACCATCCTTCAGGGAAAGCAGCGTTCCAGCACCTGCCTGCGCTGTCAACGTCCACCGGCTGCTAAATAAGATACAAATGATTCCCAAAAGAATGAAACCTATTTTTTTCATAGACAGAAAACTCCTTACCCTGTGTTTATAAATTCTTTTTCTTATACAGAAACCAGGACGCAGCAATCGAAAAACACGCCAGATACAGAAGCAGGATCCCAATCGTTGTATAAGAAAATGCCTCATGATTGGCGATGCTGCGAAGCGCCGCACTGGTCTGCGATAACGGCAGATATTCAATCACCTGGCGCAGACCATCCGGCATACTCCGGGCTGAAAAGAATGTATTGCACAGATATGCCATCGGCATAATCACGTAATTCGAAAAGCGCGGCACATCGGCATGGTTTTTGGCATAAAAAGATACCACAACTCCAATTGTGGAAAACACAGATCCGTTTAAAAACATTAGAAGAAACGACCAGCCGTTAAAACAGAGCCCCGTTCCGATCGGCAAAATCAGAAGAATAATCACGGCTCCCGCATATAATCCCCGGAGACTTCCACCGATGATCTGTCCCGCGATGAACTGCCACAGCGGGGTAGGAGAGATGATGACCTGGTCAAATGCTTTTTCGTACAATCTCTGGACGTTTAAGTTCTGGGCGATAGCATTGAAACTGCCGTTCATGGTCGTCAGGGCAACCACTCCCGGAATCAGAAAGTTCAGATACGATTGTCCGTGCGACATGGTCTGGATTCCAAGACCAAACACCAGAATATATAAAAGAGGGGCAATCATGGCAGCCAGCGTGATTTTATAAAAATCCCGCCGGAATTCTACCCATTTTTCCCATAACACAGTAAGAATACCCATTTTTACCGGCATTCCAGCTGCTGCCCGATTGTCTCCAGAAATACATCTTCCAATGTCGTACTGCGAAGCGCTGTTTCCTGTTCTGACGCGGACAAATACTGAATTGCCTCCTCCTTTCCATGAAAATAGTGTGATTTCAGCCCATCTGGTGAAGTCTCATCAACCGCATACCGCCCCAGCGTCTCTATCATATGCCCCGGAGCATCTGTTTCCTCCAGACGTCCACCGCACATAAAGCCGACACGGTCACAAAGCGTTTCTGCTTCCTCCATATAATGCGTTGTCAGAAGAATGGTAAGCTTTTGCTGATTCAGCTTTTTCAGAAGATTCCACATCTGACGGCGGGCAAATGCATCCATCCCTGCAGTCGGTTCATCCAGAAGAAGGATTTCCGGTTCTGTTAAAAGTGCCCGGCAGACCATCAGCTTCCGCTTCATGCCTCCGGAAAGCTTTCGGACGGTTCTCTTCCGATAATCGATCAACCCGCAGAATTCCAGCAATTCCTCTGACCGCTCCCGAATCTTTTTGATCGGCATATAATAAAGACGTCCCTGATATTCCATAATCTCGTTCATCGTCATATCCTGACGCATCGAGTATTCCTGCGTAACGACACTGAGTTTTTGTTTCAGCTGGTTTTTCTGACGGGTCAGCAGCTCTCCGTTGATCCAGATTTCACCCGAAGTCGGAAGCAGGAGAGTGGAGAGCATTCCGATGGTGGTCGTTTTTCCGGCACCATTCGGTCCCAAAAGCCCAAAGAACTCGCCTGTCTCAATTTTCAGGTTCAGATCCTCGACCGCCAGAAAATGATCGTATTTTTTTGTCAGATGCTTTAATTCAATCATGGTTCCCTTCCTTCACGACAATAATCGAATAATAACTTGCCCGTTCTGGAATTTCATCGATTTTATGATAAATATGCTCCTCTGGCATACCACAATTTTCGATCATGATACCTGTCATATGCTTTTCTTTCAGGGTCGCCTTGACAAGCGGCATCTTGGAAGCTGCTTTCATCAGAACCTTGGTACCCGGAAGTTCCAGCGCCGCCTCAATATCATAAGTGGACGGAATAATATGAAGCTGTTCTGAGCGGTCAACAAGACTGTCCTGAAGCTTGGCGCTGACCGCGCAGAAGGACGGAATGCCATTAATGATTTCAGTTGCATAACCATGTGCTTTTACAATTCGATGGATATAAATATAGGTACTGTAAATCGTCGGATCTCCGAGCGTGAGGCAGGCAACATCCTTCCCCTGTTCCAGCTGCTCTATAATCTGATTCGAGGCAGCCTGGTATGCTGCATTTAAAACAGCTTTATCTTTTGTCATCGGAGTAGTGAGGTTTAAGCATTCCTTTTCATCCAGATTTTCCACGATCCCGCTGGCAATTTTATAGGAAACTGCATTTTCCTTTCCATCCGCCGGTACCGCAATCACCGGGCACTTCTGAATCGTGTCAACTGCCAGATACGTCATGAGCCGCGGATCGCCCGGACCTACTCCTACGCCATATAAGGTTCCTTTTATCATAAACATTTCCTTTCTGTGAAAACTGTGAGAAATTTAAGTGTTCAACTTTTAAAATTTTTGTACGATGCCTTTTTTGCTTTTTTTATAAAGTACGAAATTAGCCTTTTTCATCGAAAAATTTAAAAGTAAAAAATTTTGTACTTTATAGTTAGTGGTTAATAAAAGGCTTAGATACAAGGATTATAGCATAAAGTACAAAAATTTCAAAATGTACTTTATTTCAGAATGTACTTTATTTCGAAACAGAATAAAGTACATTTTCAAATCGCTTCATTTGAAAAAGGAATGATGCAGACATGTTGAGCGCAGGCTCAATGTGGCTGCATTTTTTTCTTGTTTTTTTATAAAATCCTATTGACAAAATGATTCAGAAACACTAATATGATAATATAACATTATATAATGATATATAATCAATCGATTGAAGAGGAATTCGACTAAAGGAGCTAAGAAAATGAAGGTAATAGGGATTGGGGACAATGTATGTGATAAGTACATCCATTTAAAAACCATGTTTCCTGGGGGGGGGCAGGCGCTGAATTTTGCAGCGTATGCCGGAATGCTTGGAGCAGATGCCGCATATTATTTTAATCCGTTTGAATATGATAAGAAAAATGTACGGAATTTAAAAATGTATATGCAGTGACGAAGATAAACAGAGGGAGGAGCAGTTATGCGGTTTGCAGCGGTAGGATTCACCTGTATTGATGTATACAAAAACTTAAATATCAGTTACCCGACAGGCAATGGAATCGATCTGATGTTTAATCTGATGGATTTGGTTCCCGAGCTTGTGCCGTCCGTGGTGACGGCGATTGGAGATGATGCCTATGGACAGTCTATGCTGGAAGCGTGTCAGAAAAGGAAGGTAGATACCGGACATGTTACCATTGTTCCCGGGGGACAGACGGCAGTGATAGAGATGCTGTTAAATGGCAGAGACCGGGTGCATCACAGGGCGGAAAAAGGAGTCATGATTCCATATCAGCCAACGGGAGAGGATATGGATTTTATCCGGACACAGGATTACATTCATACCGATCTTTCGTGGAATGTGACAGGATTGCTGAAGGACATGAGAAGCAAGGGAACGAAGATCTATTTTGATTTTTCCAAGCGGTATCGGCATGAGGATGTTCCGACCATTCTAAAAAATATCAATTATGGTATTTTTTCATTTGAAGAGGAGACCGAGGAGGTAAGAGAGCTTTTGCGGATGGGCTGTTCCATGGGAGCCGAGGTGCTGCTTGCCACGTTTGGGGAAGGAGGCTCTCTGGCTTTTGACGGAACAGAGTTTTATCGACAGCCGTGCATACCGGCACCGAAGCTGGTGAATACCGTAGGCGCGGGAGATTCCTATGGCGCCGGCTTTATGAGCGGAGTTCTTCGGGGCAGGAGCATACCGGAATGTATGCTTTCCGGCGCGAAAAAGGCTGCTGAGATTGTCAGTATATTTGAACCTTATCATGTGTAAAGGAAGCTTTGGAGAGAAAGGAGTTGTCGTTTCGTGATTATTGATGTACATGTACACCCGGTGTTATTTGGTCCGATCTGTACAGATTCGGACAGGGTGAATTTCAGAAAGAAGGCGTTTGGCCTGTACAAATCATCTCCTGTGCCCATGGAGCAGGTCATGGCTGTGATGGATCATGCCGGAGTGGATCGGGCGGTAATTCTTGCGGAAGATTATTCTGCATCGATGGGACAGCCGATTGTGTCAAACGAAGAAGTAAAGAGGATCGTAGAATTGTTTCCGGAACGCTTTATCGGCTTTGCCAGTGTCGATCCGCGAGAGGAATGTGCGGCAGAAAAACTGAAGGACGCGTTTGAAAAGCTGAATTTGATGGGTCTGAAGCTGAATTTATCCCATTTAAATATGTATCCGGATGACAGACGGTTAAAACCGTTATTAGATCTGTGCACAAAGTATGACAAGTCGGTGCTGTTTCACAGCGGCTTCAGCTGGGAACCGGATTCCCCGTCAAAATATACACGTCCGATTTTGTTTGAAGATATCGCCGTGGAATATCCGACGCTTCGGTTCTGCCTGTCGCATCTGGGATGGCCCTGGGTGGATGAGCTGTGCATGCTGTTGTTAAAGTATCCCAATGTTTATACAGATACGGCGACGGTATTTATGGACAGCCCCAAAAACTATTATGAACAGATTTTCTTGAAAAATATGGCTCCGGGATGGCTGCAGAATAATCTAATGGATAAGGTGATGTACGGATCCAACCTCCCCAGATTTCGCCAGGTCAGAACAAAGGACGGTCTGGAAAAACTGAATCTTCGTCCGGATGTGCTGAAAAAAATCCTGGGAGAGAATGCGGAAGTGTTTCTGGGAATGAAAGGAAGAGGCTATGATTATTAAATCTTATACGCATGAAATTGCCAGCAGACAGGAATTTGAAATGGTAAAAATCACAGATCAGGTGCAAAAGGACGTGGCTGCCAGCGGAATCACAGCAGGAGTTGTTTTTGTCATATCCATGCACACGACTACGGCGATTATGATAAATGAAAGCCTTCCCTGTGTGGAAAAGGACATTGAACTGACGCTGGAACGGTTGATACCAACAGACGGAGATTACGTGCATACCCATATGCTCCCAAGCTATGGAACCTGCAGCGGAAATGCCCCGGGACATTTGAAGTCAATGCTTTGCGGAAATCATTGTGTGCTTCCGGTAATGGATGGAAAAACAGCGGGCGGAAGTGCCCAGGATATTTATTTTGTGGAGTTCGATGGACTGAAGATAAGAAAATATACGGTTCAGATCATGGGAGAATAACCTGATTTTTCCTGTAACAGAGAATAGCGCCCTGCTTTGCCAAAGTGAGGCGCTATTCTTCTGCATCGAATTCGATGCCAGTGTGTGCACACGATTATAAGTGCTCACCAAAGCAACGGATTCTTTATCAAAAACGAAACATGGATGCTTGTACTTTCTGTAAAGGTTTGCGAAGAAAGGAACGGCATTATATTTGACTAAGAGAAGGTCACTTTACCCCCCCCCTCAAAATGGGTAAAGTGACCTTTTTATATTATCTTTTATTTAAGGGGAATCATGTATTAGAAGCAACTTGTGATAAGAAAACTAGGAATGTAACATTTTTAATCCTCTTTTTAAATAAATTGGATTCTTATAATATTATGGTTTTCAGAACTTATTTCTTATCTTTTGGTATTCTCTAGGTGAATATCCTTTTAGCTTGTGGAAGAGTCGGCTGAAATAAAGCTGGTTATCATACCCGACAATCTTAGAAATCTCATTGATGGAATAAGTTGTTGTTTCAAGTAAAATCTGAGCATTGGTGATTCGGATTCCTACTGGATAGTGGATTTGAAAGTCAAAGAACGTTTAACCGAACATTTAAAGAAAGATACAAAATATCGCCGAGTGACTATCGGAGTAAATGCGTGAAAGATATGTTGTTATAAACGGTTCTATTAATGGAAAAGAGCTTTCTGTATCCACAAAGAAAAATCCGGAACGGAAGTTTCAGACGGAAACCCATACCGTTATAGGAAAAGCAGCCGGAGACTTCCAGAACCAACAGAAGATCCAGAAAAATGATCGTGAACAGAAGCTGGCAGGAATCTACTACAACCGAGGAAGAAATGCAGGCTGTAAACCGGAACATCAATGAGCAGAAAACGCAGACCATCGAGACGCTGCGGCAAACCATTAAGGAATGGGACATTTCATGAAGAATTGGAGAAACTGTTTCCAGAATTAAAATAGACACATATAATTGAACCGGCCTTTCATACATTGAGAGGGTATTCTTAATCAAAACATAAGGGAAATCCGTATAGAAATCAATGAAGATACAAAGGAAACAATGCAGGAGAAGATTAAACGGATGCCGGTTACAGAAGCAAGCCGAATGGCAGTGTACTAAAATTTGGTGGATGTAACTGAAGAAAAAATATGATATAATGTGAGTAACAAGTCGGGATTTATAAAGGAGAATATTGATGAAACTATTTTTATGTTCGCACTTTTCAAGTGTAGGAAGTCTGATAAAGGAAGAAATTGAAAATAAGAAAGTCGCATTTATTCCAACAGCTTCACTGCGTGAAGGCTACACCGGTTATGTCGGCTCGGCTCGAAAATTATTCAAAAAGTTGGGAGCAATCGTAACTGAAATTGATATTTCAACGGAGGCTTATTCAACAATACAGTCTGTTTTTGAAGATGCAGATGTGATATATTTTACCGGCGGAAATTCTTTCTTTCTTATGGACCAGCTCCGTAAAACGGGAACTGATGGACTGCTGAAAAAGGAATTGGCAAATGGAAAATTGATGATCGGCGAGTCGGCAGGCGCAATTATATGCGCTCCAAGCATCCAATATATCGAGCAAATGGATGAAAAGCCGGAGGACTACTCACAAGAAGATGATGCAGGGATTGATTTGATTGATTTCTATGTTCTTCCGCATTATCTTACAGCACCATTTAAGAAAGTTACCGAGAAAATAATGACTGAGTTTTCGGATTTGAATCTATGCCCAATTAACAACCGTCAGGGAATTGTAATTGATGGTGAAGATTCAAAGGTTATTTGCAAAGACTAATTTGAAAATTCCAGTTTGCCGATGCTAAAAGGTTAAAACAGAATATCGCGGAGACGATGGACTATACGATTTATTAAAATATATTATCTATGCGAGTTTCTACATAATTGTGATTAAAACGGGTATGGATTTCTATGGGTATAAGCGCTTTCCGAAACTATACGAATCGTATTCTGCACCGTGGTATACAGAAGCATTACTGTATATCGCTGCCTCGCTTTTCGTGATTGTCGTATGTTTTGTGCTCAGAGTAATCATTGGACGAAAGATGAAGAAGAGGTGAGCTATATGTTTATGCTGTTTGAGTTTATGTTTCCGATTATCTTCGTAATGGTTTTTGGCATGATCATCTTCCAGTTTGTGACAGGAATCGGAACATGGCATAAAAACAATCAGTCACCGCGTTTGTCGGTGAGTGCAACCATCGTCGCAAAGCGTGAAAATATCACACATCATAGCCATGCAAATGCGGGCGACCTGTCTGGAACTCATGGCTACCATTCGACTTCAAGTACCAGCTACTATGTCACGTTTCAGGTAGAGAGCGGTGACCGGATGGAACTGTCGGTTTCTGGCAGAGAATATGGAATGCTGGCGGAAGGCGACATTGGGAAACTTACGTTTCAGGGAACGAGATATCTGTCATTTGAGCGCGTGTGATTCTGGAGGTGATAGTGTGAAAGGAAGTAGACGAGGAGGTAATTTTATGAAAAAGTTTATGTCAATTCAAGTTAACGAATCCAGAATTAATGTCGCGATGGTCTTCTAATAATGAAGAACCAATGTCACATTATTTAAATAATTCATGTTACCGAGCACTCTGGAAATGCCCTGATTGTGGTGGCGAATATATAAGTTCTATTCGAGATATGGCAACGGGAAACGTGGATTGTGTGTATTGTTCAATGAAAGAAGTTCTTCCGGGTGTTAATTCCTTTGCCGTATTGCATCCGGATTTAATGAATGAGTGGAACCATTTGGATAACTACTTGTTATGTGATCCTGATCAAATTTTGGATAATTGCATAACACCTGTTTGGTGGACATGCCCAGTGTGTGCTCACGATTATAAGTGCTCACCAAAGCAACGGATTCTTTATCAAAAACGAAACATGGATGCTTGTACTTTCTGTAAAGGTTTGCGAAGAAAGGAACGGCATTATATTTGACTAAGAGAAGGTCACTTTACATCCCTCAAAATGGGTAAAGTGACCTTTAACATCAATTATGCGACGGGTGACAGCTCGGCTTCTGGAACAAACAAGACGGCAGAAACAGAGCAGGCCACACAGGCTGTTACGCAGGCAGCTTCTCAGCAGACCAGCACGGAATCCTATATCCTCAATACCAATACAAAGAAATTTCATCGGCCGTCCTGTTCATCGGTCAAACAGATGAAGGAGAGCAATAAAAAATCCTCATCAGAGAGTAGGGATGCGCTGATTGCTGCAGGTTATGATCCGTGTAAAAAATGCAATCCGTAAAAATGTGTCAGATATTTAAAAAATATGGAAGAGGAAGGTTGTAGTTCTATATCGCAATACTTCTTCTTTGCGCATATTGGATATGCTGTTGAGGGCGACTGTTGCACGCAGAAGATAAGTTGCGCCGGTCTGCGATAATGTGCTGTTTGTATAAGGAAAAGGACAAGGAGTTATGATGAATTTTAGTGGGATATTGATTGGTGTGCTTACCTTTTTTCTGATTGGATTGTTCCATCCTATTGTTATATATGCGGAGTATTACTTTGGAAGCCGCTGTTGGCCGGTATTTTTGCTGGTGGGCATTTTGTGTATGATTCTATCCGTAAGAATGCAGGAAATACTTTGGTCGGTTTCCCTGGGTGTTTTGGGCGTCAGTTGCTTTTGGAGCATTAAGGAACTGAAAGAACAGGAAAAAAGAGTGGAAAAAGGATGGTTCCCGAAGCGGAAGGTGGATAAGCACTAAAAAAGAAAGCGGGGAGATGAAAAGATGGCGGTATGGAGATTACAGGTGAATACTGGAGGAGCGAACGTTGCGGATTATTGCTTGCAAAACCATGTTGCAGCACTTTGGGCTGGCAAGGTACTTGCTATGGAGCGTTTACGAAATGAGAGATAGAGCGTATGGAAATAATCTATACGTTGTCAACGCACCATAGCGTTTACTATACGTTCTATTTTTTTCCTTTTTAAGAAAAGTGATTAAAAAACTATTGACAATTTGTTACTGGGAGAGATAGAGAGTGCGTTTTGATGAACTCTTTGAAATGAGAAAACTGACAGGAATAAAATTAAAGGACTACATCAGTGGCAATGGATTCTCTAAGGTATCGTTCTGCAAAAAGGCAGAAATTTCTCGACCTACTTTAGATAAAATTTCAAATGGCGAGATAGATAGTAAAAGCTCATTCGATAAGCATTTGAATAAAATTTTTACCAGTTTGGGCATTGGCCCGGATACTTTGATGGAATTTTCAACGAAAACGCAAAGCGTAGATGCGATGTACTCGCAAAAGGCTCTGATAAATTATCAAATGAATGATAAGGCAAAGATGAAGTATGATCTGTTGCAGGATATTTTAAACCTTTGCAGTGTTTATTATTAGAGGCAGAAGGCTATGAGTGAACAAACTACAGCAGCCAACTTAGACGAAGTTATTGAGACACAGATGAAGCAGAGTGAGAGTGCTTGAACTAGGAAAACCGATGGCATAGACTATAAGCAGTCGAGGTCATCGGTTTTCTTGGCAAATATGAATTTTGAACTTTATTTTAGCAAAATACTATTTTCACTTTACACGGAAATAAAGTACGAAATTAGCCTTTTTTACCTAAAAATTTTTTTACTTTTTGCCTTTTTTGCCCTTTACTCTTTTTCTCTCAGCTGCACCTTATTCCTTGCGCTTCGCCGCCGTTCATCCTCCAGCGCCGCATAATGCTTCTTCGTCGTATTGACATCACTGTGTCCCAAAACATCCGCGACGAGGTAAATATCGCCGGTTTCACGGTACAGATTCGTGCCGTAGGTGCTGCGGAGCTTATGTGGCGTGATCTTTTTTAGCGGTGTGACGAGCTGTGCGTATTTTTTGACCATTTTTTCCACACTGCGTACGTTAATGCGCTTACGCTGCATGGAGAGGAAGAGTGCTTCTTCGCTGCCTTCCTCTGGGACAATATGTTCACGCTCGCTGAGATAGTCCTGAAGCGCATATTCTACCTCGGCACCAAAATATACGATGACTTCCTTTCCGCCTTTTCGATGAATCCTAAGACCACCGTTTCGGAAATCAACATCGTTGATATTCAGTCCGACACATTCTGATACACGAAGCCCCGTACCAAGCAGAAGCGTCATCATCGCCAGATCTCGCAGCTTGGTCTTTGCATGGTAGGCTTTCTGTTTTTCGGTCAGACATTCGCCATCCTCAACCTCATCCAGGAAACGCGCCACCTCGTCAACATCGAGGCGTATAATTTCTTTTTCATGAATCTTGGGAAGCTGCAGAAGAGAAGCGGGGTTATTCTGAATCCGCTCGGTCCGGTAAAAGTAGTTGTAAAAGCTCTTGACCGTCGAGACTTTCCGCATGATACCCCGCTCTGTATTCATCAGATCCTCACGTTTTTCGGTCGAATAACATTTCAGATACTCCATATATTCTTCCAGATCCATCAACTTGATTTCATCCAGAATAGAAAGCGGAAAATCACGCAGCTCCTTTGTTTTAAGCTCTGGATTTGCTTGTTTCAGGAAATCAAAAAATGTCTTTAAATCATAGGCATACGCAAGCCGGGTGCGCGCCGATGTACGTGGTTCAATGCCGCGGAAGAAATCGGTACAGAACGGTGGCAGCTCTTTCAGAATGCCTCGGATTCGTTTTGTATTTTCGATGTCTTCCTGTTCGTGGTAGGAGAGTGCAGCCATATCACAATTCCTCCTTTGGTGATGATGAAAGGTCCGAATGTATCAAATTTTTCAGATGGCGATCGGTCCGTTCCGGCCATCCGGGATTGTTTCCATCAATAATCGCATGGAAAAAGCGATCTTTTACCCCCGGTGAATCATGGTTGAGTTTCCTTGTTAATTGCTTCACATACTCGCGTTTTGTTTTTCCATCTACCGGACATGGATTTTTACAGACTGGAAGATGGTATTTGTTTTTAAATCCGATCACATCGGCTTCCTGGACATACATCAGCGGGCGGATCAGAGTCAATCCCGTTTTGTCCAGATGGGTTTTCGGCGAGAAGGAATAGAAACGTCCCTCATAAATCAGGGATAAAAGCATGGTTTCGATCAGGTCGTCGCGGTGATGTGCATAGGCGATTTTATTACAGCCAAGTTTCAGAGCCGCTTCATTTAAAGCGCCTTTTCGCATCTTGGCACAGAGCGCACATGGATTGGATTCCTGACGGGTTTCAAAGAGAATCTTGCCGATTTCCGTCGGAACGACCGTGTAGGGCACGTTTAATTCATCACAAAGCTCCTGAACCGGTTTTAAATCAAATGCAGCCGCATCCGATGAAAGCGTCGGCGACAACCGGTTCGAAACCTCCGGAGAAAGCGCCTGAAAGCCCAGATCAACTGTAATAGCACAAAGTTCAAATGGTTCCGGGTAAAACCGGCGAAGCCCCTGTAAAGCATATAAAAGTGTCAGGCTGTCTTTACCGCCAGAAATACCGATAGCTATTTTATCGCCGGATTGAATCAGACGATAGTCATCAACCGCCTGGCGGGTTAAACTTAGAAGACGTTGAAGTTTCATGAGAACATCCTTTCAAATATAACGAATGAATAGTTTAGCAAATAGATTAAGTGCATATGCATATTTATATTTCAAACTATTCGATAAAGTAGGCTTTCACGAATAGTTTTATCTATCTCCCTATCATACCATGTTTCCCTTTATTTGTAAATAAATCATTTTATGAATTATTCAATATCGTATTTCAGCATAAAAACAAACCTAAACACAAAATGGATGGATGCCGCCTTTGCCATTTACCAGCAAACACTCCAGCAAAAAACAAAGGCAACATCCATCCAGCTCAAAATCCCTTATGACTAATTCATATTCATTTTATTCTTTATTCACTTCTTAATCCAAAAACGCCCGGTAATACGGCCAGACCGTATGGACCTTTCCGACCGTTACATTGCTTGCACTGCCGGATTCATGTACGCCCAGTATGGTTCCGTCTGCGTTCCAGCCTAAAAACATTACAACGTGCGAATTACCGCCAAGCTGGACAAGCAAGTCGCCCGGCTGAAGCTCTGCGCTGTTGATCGCCCGTCCTGTCCGCACAATCTCGTAGGTGCTGGCGGCACCCATTCTATTGCCAAGCGCGGTCCAGTATACCCAGTTGACCCATCCAGAACAGTCAAGCCCTGACAAAATCCGTCCCTTGTAATCCGGGCTTGTCACGCTGGCAAAATGATTGCCGGAAAGTCCTGCTGTACTCGGTTTTCCTCCATAATAATATGGAATCTTGCCAACGGAATTGAGCGCGCATGTGATAACGGCACGCCGCTCCGGTGATAAATCCTCTGGAAGTAAATCCAGGTAAGACGCAATTTCTGCCGGTGTCAGCGGATTCCCGAGTGCAAACTCTGAACTGGCAAGCCCGTACATTTCCTGCCAATCCTGAGCAGCGAGTGTCTGGGCGGCTGTCTGTTTTTCTTCCGTCCAACCCTGCCAGTTCCCGACAGCCTGATTTCCCGTTCCATCGAGTGCAAACAGATTATGCTTCTCTTTCAGACCGGTTGTCTTAACGGTAATGGTCAGATCAACATGTCCCGGGCAATATTTTCCGTTTTCATTTAATGTAACTGCCGCAGCGCTCTCCGCACTGAACGTCGCCTCTGACGGGGACGCAGCCGCTTTTGATTCGGCTGCCTGCTCCTGTGTGGAAGCCCCCGGTCCCTGTGCCGGTTTGACATAATTATTTGCTGTGGATGCCGCCTCGCTCTCCGTTAACGGCTCCTCTGCCGCTGTCTGACTGTCTCCTGCGCCCTGGGCATCTAAAGCCTCCGAGGATGCCTCTCCTGCTGCACTGCCGCTCTCCACATCGTCATCTGCTGTTTCCTCTGTTGCCGGCTCGTCCGGCAGTTCTGTACAGCCCTCACAGTAATACACATTGCTAATGCTCACGTGGTACTGGTGGGAACTGGTCCAGAGCTGATTGATATAGGTATTGAACAGGTCTGTATTTTTCCAGTCAAGGCTGTATGTATATACATTTGCCATGGACAAAATATCGGTCGCATTGGATGCGAGGGACGTCGGCCTTCCGTCTCCGTCGCATATCTGGAAACGGATATTTTTCCAAGTTGGAACTACCCAGCTCGCCGGATCCTGCGCGTTATGCTCTGGATTGGAGGGATCATAGCTGCCGAGTACCTGTGCAGCTGGCAGCCCCATTTTCTGGGAAGCCGTAAGCGGTGTCGTCTGGATCCACCCGTAGATCTCCGATATCCACTGTGCATCCCGCGTTCCAAGCGCTTCGTACATCTTCGCGCCCCAGGTATCTTCTGTCCCCATACTCCGGAATCGTTTTGCAAGTTTATACCATGGAAGAGACTCAAATGCCGCCAATGGATCAGACAGATCAACAGCGCTCTCTTCCGTCCGGAGCGCCATCAGGTTATACTCCGTTTCCGACGGAACATATTCTTCTGAGTCTGCCCCCAGACCATTTAAAAATCGGGATGCCATGTGAATCGGGTGTACCATTTTCTTCATCAGACGGTCGCAGAAGGATTCGTCTGTATCATTTTGTGTCTCCTGGTCTAAAATTCCATCTGCAATCACAACTTTATCAGCAGGCACACCGACTGATAAATCCACCTCCGGGCGCACTGCTTCGGCAATCCCGCACAATAAAATACCCGATGCCGCCATGAGCGCCATTCGGATTATATAAGAATGTCTTTCTTTCATCATCATTTTCTTCATGTATCTACATTCAAAATCTTAAGTAACTATTTTGTTTTTATACCCCAACGCAATCTCATCTTCAAAACATCCAGGCGCAAAAAACCGGTGCGTCCTTTCTGATTCTTCACCAGAAATTCAAACACACCGGTTTTAATTATACTTTTATGCGTTCTCGTTTATCTTAAGAAATTCTTGTTTCTTTTTGGCGAATTCCTTAATAATTTCTACGGCACCGTCGATGCCTACGACACTGCTGTTGATGCAGAGGTTATAGCTCTTGGAGCTGCCCCAGCGTTTGCTGGAATAATAGTTATAATAACCAGAACGCTGCTTATCGGTCTTGATCATCACATCTTTTGCCTTATCGCGGGTAATATTGTGACGTTTCATCAATTCCTGAATCTTCACTTCCTCATCTGCACAGATGAAAACAGACACTACGTTCGGATAATCTGCCAGCGCATAGTCCGCACACCGTCCTACAATGACACAGGATTCTTCATCTGCCAGTTTCTTGATCGTGTCAAACTGTGCCAGGAAAATCTTGTGGTTGATCGGCATATCCATATAAGCCGATGTATTATAACCCATCGAATAGGTGTCCATTACCAGTGAATATAAGAAGCTGTTGGTTGGTTTCTCATCATGCGTCTTAAAAAGCTCTTCACAGAGACCGCTGTTCTTCGCTGCCAGTGCAAGAAGCTCTTTATCATAGCACTTGATTCCCAATGATTCCGCCAGTTTTCGTCCAATCGCTCTTCCGGAGCTGCCGCATTCGCGACCGATTGTAATTACTAAATTTTTTTTCATGTCTCCCTCAACTCCTTTCAAGTTCTGCCTTTATTATAACACAAGCTATCTGAAAAGTCATCATTTTTTCGGAATAAAAGGTATTTCTTAGCGACACAGAAATAAACTATCTGAAAAGAATGTGTATACGAATCAGAACGATCTTACTATTCACGTCACTTTTACTTTCCAGCTTTTTTCCGCAGCTTCTCCAGCAGTTCTTCAAAATACGCTGGCAGCGGCGCAGAAAACTCCACATACTCCCCGGTCCGCGGATGGATAAAGCCTAAGACTCCCGCATGCAGGGTCTGCCCTTCCAGTGAAAATGGCTGCCGCGCCGGACCGTACACCTCATCGCCCAGAAGCGGATGACCGATGCTTGCCATATGGACGCGGATCTGGTGTGTGCGTCCCGTCTCCAGGCGGCATTCGATAAATGTATACGCCCCGAAGCGTTCCAGTACGCGGTAATGCGTGATCGCATCGCGCCCCTGTTTGGAGTGGATGCTCATTTTCTTGCGATCCGTCGGATGACGCCCGATCGGTGCATGGACAGTACCCTCATCCTCGCGCAGATTGCCAAATACGATGGCATAATACACGCGGGTGATCGAATGCACCTTGAGCTGTTCTGCGAGAGAATTGTGGGCGAAATCATTCTTGCACACCACCAGCACGCCGGTCGTGTTCATATCGATCCGATGGACGATCCCAGGGCGCATGACTCCGTTGATGCCGGAGAGCTGATCCTTGCAATGGTACATCAGCGCATTGACCAGAGTCCCCGTATAATGCCCTGCCGCCGGATGGACAACCATCCCCTTCGGCTTATTGACTAAAATTATATCCGAATCTTCATACAAAATGTCCAACGGGATATTTTCCGCCTCGATCGCCGCCTCCTCCGGTTTTGGAACTTCAAAGGCGATAGTTTCCCCACCATTTACCTTGAAACTGCTTTTAACCGCTTTTCCGTCTGCTGTAACGCTGCTCTCTTTCAGAAGTTTCTGCAAAAAGGAACGGGACAGATCCGGGCAGGCGTCCGCCAGAAATTTATCGATGCGGGTTCCAGCCGCCTCTTCTGGAACCAGATATTCCTGCATCATCGTCCCGACTCCTTTTTCGCACCTTTAAAAGAAAGGAATTCCAGTTCCTCATCCGAATAGAAGAAGAAAAACAGAAGGATCAGCGAGAACGTCGCGATCACCACATAGCAGTCTGCCACATTAAAAATCGGGAAATCAATCAGCTTAAAATACAGGAAATCCACCACATATTTCTGCGTCAGACGGTCGATCATATTGCCAACTGCGCCTGATACGAGCAGAAACAAGCTGCACATCAGCGGCAGATACCGTCTCCCTGCCGGCATCCGGTAAACCGCCCACAACACCGCCAGAATGACTGCCGCTGCAATCAGGAAGAAGAATCCCTGCCGTCCCTGCAGCATTCCAAAAGCAGCGCCACGGTTTTCAGAATAATAAAATTCAAACACACCCTTAATGAGCACAACTGGCTTCTGCCCTTTCAGATGGACAACTGCCAGATGTTTTGTAAACTGATCCAGTCCGATGCTGACTCCCAGCCCGATAAAAAAGATAAAGAACTGTCGTAATTTCGTGTTCATGCACCTGATTCCTTTCCTGCTATTATACCAGCACCTGATCGAGTGCCTGTTTCATCTCGTCCTCGGTTACCGTGCGATCCACGTAGGCATCGCCGATGGAATGAATAAGAATAAATTTGATGATGCCGGAATCCATCTTCTTGTCGTTCTTGGACGCTGCCACAATCGCATCTTTTTCAAGCCCGGATACCTGCGTACCGATATGGAATTCTCCCAGTGCTTCTTTGAAGCGGTTTGTTTCCTCCGGTTTGATCATGCCGCGGTTTTCCGACAGTTTCATCACTGCCAGCGCGCCGAGTGCCACGCATTCACCGTGCAGAAGTTCAAAGTTTTTCAGCTTCTCGATCGCGTGTCCCAGCGTATGACCAAAGTTTAAAAGCATACGGTCGCCTTTTTCGGTCGGATCCTTCTCTACCACAGCACGCTTGATCTCATTGCTCCAGGTCACTGTCTTGCGGAGTGCCTCCGGCTTTCTCGCCCAGATATCTGCCGCATTTTCAAGCAGCCACTCATAATATGCCGCATCCTTGATCAGACCATGTTTGATAACCTCGCCCATACCGGCGGAAAACTGGTTGTCCGGAAGCGTCTGAAGCGTATTGATATTGGTAAATACCAGCTTCGGCATATGAAACGCGCCAACCATATTTTTGTACGCGTCAAAATCAACGCCCGTCTTGCCGCCAATGCTGCTGTCCACCTGGGAAAGAAGCGTCGTCGGAATCTGCATGAAGGCAATGCCGCGCAGATAGGTCGCCGCCGCGAATCCGCAGAGATCGCCCACAACTCCGCCGCCGAGTGCTGCCAGCATATCGTTGCGGTCAAAATGGTTCAAAATCAGGGTTTCATATAAATCCCGGACGGTGTCGAGGTTTTTGTGCTCCTCGCCCGCCGGAAATACGAACGAAATTACCGTCTTGCAGCACGGCGCCAGAAGTTCTTTTACCTCATTCAGATATAATTTTTCTACGTTCGAATCCGTCACGATGCAGAGACGGCGGTTTGAAATGGAGAGTTTTTCGATTTCACCCGGAAGTGCCGAAAAATCTTCGGTCATCACAATATCATAGATCGGCTTCTCGTCCAGGTGAACGGTTACGCGATTCATTTTCTCATTCTTTACAGCTGTCATTTGTTTTCAGTCCTTTCTTTTTTACACATATTTATCCGCATAAACATACAGACGTCCCTTTTTCGACAATCCCCCGCTCCCGGCAAAGCGGAATTTTCCCATGCCGCGCACAGATACAATCTCGCCCTCTTTAAGCTGCACCGCCGGGGAAGTCACCTGTTTCCCGTCAATAAATACCTTTTCACCCTCAATGAGCGGCAGTATCTTCGTGCGGGAGGATGAAAATACCATCGCGATCACACTGTCAAGACGCGGTGATGCAACGCTTCCACTCACGCGCTCCATCTTCGGTGTGATCGGCTCCGTCGCGTCCGCCCTGCGGCAGATCACGGAGGTGTGGCGCACCATCGTGAGTTCCTGGCAGAGATAATCCGCCATCTTTTCCTGGCAGAAGACGCAGCAGCCATTTTCCTTCATCAGAATATCCCCGATGCAGCTGCGCTCAATCCCCAGGTTCATGAGCGCCCCAAGATAATCCCGGTGCGTCAGCGCCTCACTGTAACGCAGGTTTGCCGGAATGACCTCCAACACGGCAATCGGAAGTCCAAACTCCTCATCATCATACGAAGCCAGAAAACAAAGAAGTTTGCGCTCTGCGCCCTCAAAGCCACCCGTCAGGCAAGTCCGCACCGGCGGCAGCGTCTTCTCGATCGAGTGAAAGATCGTCTGTTCATTTAACGACAAAAAGCCGGTACTTGTCTGTATATCGCGCTGATAACAGAGTCCGGCCAGTTCTATCATTCTCTTTTTTAAAAGCTGTTCTTCTTTTTCCTGCAGCATCGCGTGTTTCTACTCCTGTTCGAAAGTGCTTATATAAAGTGTGCTCCTGCCCAGAAAGCCTGTATACAATCAGAAATCACACAAATTTCCGATTGTATAATAAATACTCCCAGGTTCAGATATATAGCGAACCTGGGAGTATATCAGTATCAGAAGTGGAGATTCATCCCGGAAACATTCACGGAACCGTCTGCTAAGAGTTCGGGAAAGTCGCCGGACAGCTCAACCGATGACGGTGTCGCAATAAAAATGTAATTGGAAATCTTCTGGAGATTTCCATCCATCGAATAGGTCGCGCCACAGGTGAAATCAATGATACGCTGTGCAACCTCCATGTGGATTCCTTCCATATTTAAAACAACAGCTTTTCCAGCCAGCAGGTAATCGCAAATCTCTCTCGTATCCTCCATGGAAGTAGGTTTGATCAGAGATACTTCCATGCTGCGGCGCATCTGCACTACCTTGCTGTTAGAGGAACGTGGCAGAAAACGCGGCTTAGATTCCTCCTCGTGGCGGTAATCATCCATCTCTTCGTCCCTCTTGCCGAAAGAACGCTTCTTAATCACCGGTTTTTCTTCTTCGTAATCTTCCTCATCGAAGTAATCGTCATCATTCTCTGTGAGACGCATTGTATCCATTAATTTGTTCAGAATACTCATAACCCTATTTCTCTCCTATCTTTGCCCTGGTTCCAAAAATGCCCGTACCGACTCTTACCATAGTTGCACCTTCTTCAATCGCTGTCTGATAGTCTCCGGTCATTCCCATCGAAAGGACATTCATAGTAACATTATCAATGTTTTTCCGTTTCATGTCAACATATAATTCATATAATTTTTTAAAAACACCACGATTTTCTTCTGAATTCTCTACAAATGGTGCAATCGTCATAAGTCCCTGTATGTGGACATGCGGGTACTTTGCAATTTCGCGTGCCGCTTCCTCGACTTCTTCCGGGGCAAAACCAAATTTGGACTCTTCTCCGGCGACATTGACCTCCAGAAGAATAGAAACGTCCAGATCACGTTTGACCGCTTCTTTTTCGATCTGCTCTGCCAGTCCCACCGTATCGACGGAGTGAATCAGAACTGCCTTGTCAATTACCTGACGGACTTTATTTTTCTGTAAATGTCCAATCATATGCCAGCGGATATCAGACGGCAGCTGCGGTTCCTTCTCCAGAATCTCCTGCACTTTGTTTTCGCCGAAATCTCTGGCGCCGGCATCATATGCTTCTTGAAGCATCGGCACCGGCTTTGTCTTACTGACCGCGATCAGCGTGACATCCTCCACCTTCCGTCCGCTCCGCTCGCAGGCGTTCCGTATATTCTGACGTACTTCTTCTAACTGTTCCTGAACCATATGTGATACACCTTCCTTATCTCTATATTTTGGAAATATCATTACTGATATACGATCTGGCCATCCGATACGGTACTGGCATCCAACACGATATGGTCATAAACCGATAATCCATATTTGGTTCCTTTTTCTACAATGTAATATTCACCGCTATTTGCAAGTTCTTTCACCTGCTTGAACACCGCGTATCCCTTATTAATATTGTAAGCACCTGTCAGCTTTGCCGTCGGTCCTACCTGGAAGCGCTCGTTTGAATCCGGCTTCACCAGATAATCGCCGCTCTTTAACAGCCCATCGTCGCTCTTCTCGACATAATAATACTCATCAGTCGAGCTGTAAATCTCCGGCGTGACAAATTCAATCGACGCCTTTCCGCCTTCGCCGTAAACTTCTTTATTGAAGCCAGCCTCATCTTCAGTAGCGTTGCCGCCCGTTGTCATATAATCAACTGGAATGGTATAAAATTCCTTCTCCATCACCGATGATACCGGAATTTTAAGTCCCTGCGTTTCCTCGCTGGAGATCTCGAAGTTCATAAAACGCTCGGATTCAAACTGGATCATGTAACGGTCCAGATCCAGGCGTCCATACAGATTGCCATCGGAACCGGTAAACATCGAATAATTTCCCCGGAATTTCATATCACTTCCCAACGGCTCGATCGTCAGTGTATCTTGATCGGCAAACTGCTCTTTATCCTTGTCATCCATCTGAAACACGATACTCCAGTTCTCCGATGTGATGATCTTGTACACCGGCGTGCCCGCCTCGATCAGTTCCCCAGCTCGTCCCACCTGCCGCGTATATTGACTCCGGTCAAACGAATCCGCCGTCACCTCCTCCGGCGCGACCCCCTCAAAAGAATCGGTCACATAGGAAATAATACCCGGCTGAGGCGCCGATATCTGTTTGTAATTGATACCCTGTGCCTGAAGCTGTGCATCCATATCGCCCAGCGCATTGAAATTCATATACTCTGCAACCGAAGCCTGCAAAGAATATTTGGCGTCGTAAACGCTTTCAAAGCGCTGATCGTTGTAGGATAAACAGAACGAACTGAGTTGTTTCTTCAAATCAGCCAGATTTTCTGCTGACAGGGACATCCCAGAGGACTGATTTTCTTCCAAAAATTTCCCCAGCTCGCCGGTCTCATCTAGCGAATAGACGCGCGATCCAGCGCCTGCCCGCTTTCCCTCGCGCACATAATAGTTGACGTACCCGGTCTGCGGTGCATTTTCCACTGTCTCATCCCGAAACAGGATTCCGTTGTATTCTTTATTATTTACAATACTTCCCTCGACGACCTCATAAAACTGGACGTGATCCCGCCTGAGATATGTATAGACACTGAAAGAAAGATAGACGAAAATCATGGCAAAAATGATCATGCCTACATTGATATTCAATGGCTTTCTGTAGCGTACAATTTTCTTGTTTTTGGCCATGCAGCTCTATCCTCCCTTTTCCCGATGTACTTCCCTGGCAGCTGTTTCTGCAGTTTCACAGTTACCAGACAAAAATCCACGCAAATTTGTCTACGGCCATGGACTTTTGCAATATTCTGTATAGCCCAACGTACAGCCTTTATTATACGAGTGAATTGTCCAAATTTCAAGATCAATTCATCCCGTCAATTATACAGAATCATCCATAATCTGCAGATGCCAGAAGGAGCGGCAGGGAGTATCGCCCGCATTCCGCATCGTGTGATAGAGATTCGGCTTGATATAGATCGAATCGCCCGGTCCTAAGAGATAAACCGTTCCATCCAGATTGACCTCCATCTTGCCTTCCAGAATGACTCCGACCTCCGCGTATGGATGCAGCCCCCAGGACGGCGGTGTATCTTTTGTCTCTGGATCATAGGTTGAAAACTCATAAATACCGCGTTTCTTTCCAAAATCCAGACGGCGGATTTGAAGCTTGTACTCATCATATTCATATAACTGCTGCTCCTCCTGGCGGATCAGGGTTCTCTCCTCGCCGGAAGGACTGAGCAGATCCCGGATCGAAATACCAAGCGCCACGCAGATGCGCTGCAGATTGTTCAGCGTCGGGCTTGCCTGGTTCCGCTCCAGATTGCTCAGATATCCCACTGACAGATCGGTAAACTGGGACAGCTTCTGGATCGTGATAGATTTACTCTTGCGAATCTCCTTGATCCGCTGTCCAATATTCTCCACTTCTTCAAATTCCATGCAATCCCTCCGAACGTTTTATTTTTACGGTTCTGCTATTTTTCATTATGCGTTCCGTTTTTTCCATGCCGCCTCGATCTGATCGAGCGCCTGTGCAATCACACTGCGCGAACTGCCCAGATTAAAGCGCATAAATCCAGATCCCTGTTCACCCGAATGCGTGCCCGGATCCAGCCATACCTTCGCTTCATTCGAGAAGAATGCCATCAATTCATCATCCGTCATCCCCAGTTCACGGCAATCCAGCCATGCCAGATACGTTCCCTCCGGTTCTACCAGTTGAATCTGCGGCACACGGTTTTTACAGAAATCGCGCACCAGTGCCAGATTGCCAGCCAGATAGCCGATAAGCTGATCCAGCCATTCCCCGCCGCCTTCATACGCTGCACGGCAGGCGAACAATCCCAGACGGTTCATATTTTCCTGACCAACATCCAGCAGCTCCGACCGGAATTTACGCCGCATCTCCGGATCCGGGATAAAGAGGTTTGATGTCGCCATGCCAGCCAGATTGAAGGTCTTGCTCGGCGCTGTACACATCATCGAATGAAGGCATGCTTCCTCTGAAATCGACGCATACGGAGTCTGCTCATGCCCCTGCCATACAAAATCGCCATGGATCTCGTCGCTGATCACGTATACATGGTGGCGCAGGCAGATGTCAGCCAGTGCGGTCAGCTCTTCCCTCGTCCAGACACGGCCAACCGGATTGTGCGGATTGCATAAAATCATCAGTTTGACATGCTCATCCAGCACCTTCTGCTCCAACTCTTCCAGATCCATCTCATAATGTCCATCTTTTAAAACCAGCGGATTCTCCACCAGCGTCCGCTTATTGCGGAGGATCGCCCGGCTGAATGGATGGTAGACCGGCGGCTGGATCAACACCGCATCGCCCTCCTGGGTAAAAGCCCGCACTGCGATCGAGAGTGCAAACACGATACCTGGCGTGCAGGTCATACACTCCGGCTGCAGAGTCAGATGATGGCGTTTCTGATACCACGCTGCCACCGCATCAAAGTACGACTCATCTGCCCGGCTGTAACCGAAAATCCCGTGATCTACTGCCTTTTTCAGCGCTTCAACCACGCTGTCCGGCGATCGAAAATCCATATCCGCCACCCAGAGCGGCAGAATATCATCTGCTTTCCCATTTTCTTTCTTAAAATCATGCTTGATCGACCAAGTATGGGTCCGATCGATCGGTGTATCAAAATCGTACTGCATAGAAAATCCACCTTTCTGTTATATATCGTTAAAATTTTACAAATTCAGCCATAATTTTAAAAAAATTCTAACTAATATTTTACACCAGTCGGCGATCAATGTCTACAATTACTCCCTCAATTAGCCAAAAAACTAAGAAGCTGACGAGGACAGGGCGGTCTGGCTTTCAGCTTATCAAATTGTACGCATTTTGAGCACAGATGTCCGAATGAGGCAGATGTAAGTCCGCATCAGGCGAGCATCTGTAGCGAAAGCAAGCGAACAATGATAAGTCTGAGAAGCCAGGCTGTCCTGTCCCCGTCAGCTTCGACGCCTTCACGAATCTATTTAATTTACTTTACCATATGACAAGCCACAAAATGCCCCGGCGTCACTTCCCGGAGTTCCGGCAGCTTCGCCCTGCACTCCTCCGTCGCATACGGACATCTCTCGGCAAAACGGCAGCAGTCCTTCGGGTTGATCGGGCTTGGAATCTCGCCCTTAACCATGATACGCTTCTTCTCACGCACCAGCCTCGGATCCGCAACCGGAATCGAGGACAGAAGCACCTGCGTGTACGGATGCAGCGGATGTGCATACAGCTCTTCGGAATCGGCAAATTCAACCATCGTTCCCAGATACATAACGATAACACGGTCGGAAATGTATTTGACGACGCTCAAGTCATGTGCGATGAAGAGATAGGTCAGTCCCATTTCTTCCTGCAGTTCCTTTAACATATTTAAAACCTGCGCCTGGATTGAAACATCCAGTGCGGAGATTGGCTCGTCGCAGATCACAAACTCCGGTTCGACCGCTAATGCCCTGGCAATACCAATTCTCTGTTTCTGACCGCCGGAGAACTCATGCGGGAAACGGGACATATGGTCGCGGTTCAGACCGACGCGCTTCAGGATCGCCTCTACCTTCTGATCCACATCCTTGTCCGTCGCCAGTCCATGCAGTTTCATGCCGGAACCGATGATATCCTTGACCGTCATACGCGGGTTCAGGGAAGAATGTGGATTCTGGAAGATCATCTGCACATTCTTGCGGAATACTTTTTCCTCTTCACGGGTGTATTTAAAAATATCTTTTCCTTTATAGGTAATCGTGCCTGCTGCCGGCTCATACAGCTTTACCAGGCACCGTCCCGTCGTGGACTTGCCGCATCCGCTCTCACCTACCAGCCCCAACGTTTCCCCTTTATAAATCGTAAAATGCACGTGATCAACTGCTTTCAGCACTTTTCCCCTGCCGACGTTGAAATACTGGCAGAGATCCGTGACCTGGAACAGGGGTGTGCTCCTATCAATTCGTTTTGCCATGGTGTCCCCTCCGTTTCTCTTCCGGCAGAGCCGCAACATTTTCCTCTTCTTCCTGTTTCTGCGCCTCAGTCAGCCCTTTCATGATATCCACCTTCGGCGCATACTCATGCTGCAGCCAGCACGCACAGGTATGTTCGTCTGAAAGCCTGTGAAATTCCGGCTGTTCTTCATAACAGACCTTCATCGCAAACTCACAGCGCGCTGCAAACGGGCATCCTTTCGGCGGTGCAAACAGATCCGGCGGAGTTCCATCGATCGGCACCAGCTTCTGATTCTTGGAGGTATCCAGCGTAGCGATTGATTTGATGAGACCTGCCGTGTACGGATGTGCCGTCTCATAGAAGATCTCATCAACCGTTCCTTTTTCAGCCACCTTTCCGCCATACATAACAAGCACGCGGTCGCACATCTTGGCGATAACTCCGAGATCGTGGGTAATCAGGATAATCGAGGTGTTCATCTTATCGCGCAGTTCCTTCAGAAGATCCAGGATCTGTGCCTCGATCGTTACGTCCAGCGAGGTCGTCGGCTCATCCGCGATGATGATGCTCGGCTTGCCGACCAGCGCGATCGCGATCATGACACGCTGCTTCATACCGCCGGACAGCTCATGCGGATACTGTTTATAACGGCGCTCCGGCTCATTAATACCGACCAGACGCAGGATCTCCAGCGCCCGTTCCCTGACTTCTGCCCGGGTCATCCCCTTCCGTCCGACAAAGACCTCCTCGATCTGTTTTCCAACCGTCATGGTCGGGTTTAACGAGGTCATCGGATCCTGAAAGATAAATCCAATCTCCACACCGCGGATTTTCCGCATCTCGCGGTCTGTCTTGGTGATGATCTCCTCGCCTTTATATTTGATCGAACCGCCCTCAAAAAATCCCGGCGGCTCCGGATTGAGCTTTAAAATGCACTGGGAGGTAACACTCTTGCCACATCCGCTCTCGCCTACAATTCCAAGAATCTCGCCTTCGCGTACATTAAAACTAACATCCCGGACGGATTTTACCACGCCGCCGTATGTATGGAACGAAAAGGTCAGATTTTTGATTTCCAATATATTTTTAGCCATTGTCTCCTACCTCCTATTCCGTTCCTCTCAGTCTCGGGTCAAATGCATCCCGCAGACCATTTCCGAGCTGGTTGAGCGCCAGTACAGTTGTACAGATAAAGAATGCCGGCACATACAGCATATGCGGCGCTGCCGTCATCATACGGGTTCCCTCTTTCGCAAGAACACCCCAGCTTGCCTGCGGCGGGGAAATGCCGAGACCGATATAACTCAAGAACGCCTCCTGGAAGATGGCGCTCGGGATTGCCATTGTCAGGTTTGTGATCAGAAGACCCATTATATTCGGGATGATCTCACGCACGATGATGGTGAACGCCGACTCGCCCATGACGCGGGCTGCCAGTACGAAATCCTGCTCTTTCAAGCGGTATACTTCGCCTCTGGTAAAACGGCAGGTTCCCGTCCATCCAACAATAACCATTGCAATGATTAAGCTCTTAACGCCGGAACCTAATACTACCATAACCAAAATACAGACGATCAGGGATGGAATACCATAAATAACATCGATGATACGCATGACGATCATATCAAACTTGCCGCCATAATAGCCGCAGAAACCGCCCAGCACTGTACCAATTACAGTATTTAAAAGGGCTGCCAGAAGACCGATCGTCAAAGAAACACGCGCGCCCATCCAAACACGTACCCAGAGGTCACGCCCCAGAGAGTCGGTTCCCAGCCAATGAGCTGCTGAAATCCCCTTGCTCATCGAGTAGGCATCCTGCTGGTCAAATCCGTAGTGGCTGAACATCGGTGCAAAGATCGCTAACAGTCCGTATGCAATCAATAGAATCAGACTGAAATATGCCGCCTTATTTGTCCGGATTCGTCTCCACGCCTCCTGCCAGAATGTCAGGCTTGGTCGGGAGATCGATTCCATTTTTTCAATGTTTTTACCTACCATCTCAAACTTGTCGCGGGTAATCGTGCGTCCGTCCGTCAAGTTTTCGGATGTACCCGCTGCTGCGCCGGAATTCTCAGAAGGCAGCACATTTCCATCTTTCATTTTCATCTCACCCATACTGCCACCTACTTTCCACCGATCCGCACTCTCGGATCGATCACGCCATACAGAATATCAACTACCATGTTGCAGAATACCAGGAATGTGCCGTAAAACGCCGTCATGCCAAGGATCAGGGAGTAATCGTTGTTCTGCACACTCTCAACATAATATTTACCCATGCCGGGGATAGCAAACAGGGACTCGATAACGAATGTACCGGTCAGAACGGCTGCTACCGTCGGACCAAGGATTGTGACAACCGGCATGATCGCGTTCCGGATCTGATGCTTCCAGGTCACACGGAACTTGGAAATGCCCTTCGAGCGCGCTGTCTTGATATAATCCTGCTGGACTACCTCCAGCATACTCGCACGCATGATACGCGAGACGGACGCCATCGTGTAGAATCCCAGTCCGATCGACGGCAGGATCGTGTAGGCGAAGCCCTTGTACTGCGCGATCGGGAACAGACCCCATTTGACTGCAAAGAAATGCTGCAGCAGCGCGCCCATGATAAAGTCCGGGACACTTGTACCAAATACAGCTACAATCACAAAGATTAAATCAATTTTATTGCCACGGTTTAATGCAGAAATAATACCAAATACAAGACCAAAGGAAATCGCAAAACATAATGCGCGGATACCAAGGTCTGCCGAATACGGAAATGCGCCTGCTAACAGGTCATTGACGGTACGGCTCGGATATTTGGTAGAAAAACCGAAATTTCCATGAATCAGATTATTCAGATATGTCAGATACTGCTGGAGTAAAGGTTTATCGAATCCGTAGTAGGCACTTAAATTGGCCTTTGCGGTTGCTGACATTTTCGGATCATTGAACGGTCCGCCCGGCATCAGCCTTGCCAGGAAAAATACAACGGATACGAGAACAAACACAGTCACAATGGATATTCCCACCCGCTTCAGTATATATTTTTTCATAGGTTCACGCTCCTTTAACTACGGGAACATCCCAAATCCGGTTGTTCCGGCCGCCGGTTACGGCTCATTCATCCGCCAGGCAGCCACCGGATATGTACTGCGCTTCAGAAATCCAGCCGCTTTGCCGGATCCTGAAGCGCAGGTGCTTCAATCATCTTCTAAGGTTTTTCAATATGTTTTGGATAGATGATGGATTAGTTTGTGATGTCCACATACATATAGTCATAGTTCAGTCCAACAAAGTATGCGCCCAGATTCTGTACACGGTCAGATACCATATACGGAACCTCTCTTAACTGAAGCGCTACCAGTGCGCCGTCTTCCAGGAGTGTCTTCTCTGCATTGAACAGATTGTCCATACGCTCTTTACCGGAAGCTGTCTTGGAAGCGTCGATGTACTTATCGTATTCATCACTGTGGTAATTTAAGTAGTTGTAGCCGGAGGTGCTGTACCAGAGCTCCAGGTAGCTGTACGGGTCAGAGTAATCCGGTGCCCAGCCGCTCATGATGATATCGTACTCATCACTGTCCGGAACCAGGAGTGCGTTTTTCGTTGCGTACGGAACCATGTTGATATCTACGTTGATACCCAGGTTGTTCTTCCACTGGTTTGCAACAACCTCTGCCTCTTTCTTCGCTGTGTCAGAATCGGATACAACCAGTTTCAGGGAAATATCAGAAGCACTGGAAAGACCTAATTCAGATAATGCCGTATCCAGATACTCTTTTGCCTTATCCATATCACCCTGAAGTGGGAATGCCTCTAACGGATACTCGGTGCCGTACTCGCCGTCCACGCCGCGAACCTGCGGAAGCACATATCTCTGGTTAGCCTGATATAAGCCATTGTGGGTCAGAAGAATGTATTCTTCACGGTTGACTGCGTAGTTCATCGCCAGACGCAGGTTCTTGTTTGCCAGATATTTATTCCGGTGATTCAGTGCCGCATAATCGTCTGCGCCGTTGTAGTAGGACTGTGTCTTGCCCTCATACTGCGCTGCCAGCTCGGTTGGAACCTCTGCCAGATCCAGCTCGCCTGCATCGAACATCGAAACAGCGGTAGTCTGATCGGCTACAGTCAGAATCTCAACGCCGTCCAGACTGATCTTTTCATTGTCATAGTAATCTGGATTCTTCGTCAGTTCTACCTTGCCGTTACTGTATTCACTTACAACGAACGGTCCATTGTAAACCTGTTTATCGGCACTTCCGCCGAACTCATTGCCATATTTCTCAACCAGGTCTTCACGTACCGGCATGAATGCACTCATGCTTGTCATGCTGACAAAGTAATCAGCCGGATTCTCAAGCGTAATCTCCAGGGTAAAGTCATCCAGTGCCTTGACTCCCAGTTCATCCACCGGAAGTTCACCCTCACTGACCTTGGCACCGTTCTTTAAAACAGCACCCAGATAGCTGGCAGGGCAGGCTGCTGCCGGATCGCAGAGACGCTTCATACCGTACTCATAATCCTTAGCCGTAACAGTCTGTCCATCACTCCACTTTGTATCCTGACGGAGTTTGAAAGTATAAACGAGACCATCATCGCTGACTTCATAGCTCTCAGCGGTTGCCGGCTGAAGCTCGCCCTGTACATTGCGGTACAGACCATCATAGATATGATAGGAGACGGTCGCGTCTGCTACGGAGTTTGTCTTATCAGGGTCAATCGTCGCGATATCCGCCGTGTTGGAATAACGGAAAATCTTTTCGCCCGCTGCTGCGCTCTGGGAACTGTCACTTCCCGATTCAGTTGCCTTCGTATCATCCACCGAAGCGCTCGGAGTGGAACAGCCCGCTACACTCGCTGCCATCAGTGCAGCTAATCCCAGTGCAAGTAGTTTGTTTTTTCTCATAATATTCCTCCTTGTCCTCTTTTATTAAAGCTCAATCAGCTCCTTGGTGGCGCTGATCAGATTTTCATTGCCTGTCTCCGTGATGAGAAGCTGATCCTCGATGCGGATGCCGCCCCATCCCGGAATGTAGATACCCGGTTCCACGGTCATGACGTTATTGGCATGCACGATATTTTTGGAAACAGGGCTCATAAATGGAATCTCATGGACAAACATGCCGACGCCGTGTCCGATTCCTGTGTAGTGATACGGAAAATACTCGGTCCCCTCGATGATCTTCGTGGATTCATAATATGCATCCGATGCCGAAACCCCATCTTTTAAGAATCCTTCCACCGCAGCGACCATCTGCTGCTCAATCCTGTATACTTCCTTCTGCTTCGGCGTTGCGCGTCCGACTACCAGAGTACGCGTCATATCAGATAAATAACCGTGATACTGGCATCCATAATCCATCAGGACCAGATCGCCGTACTCAATCGCTTTCTGGGACGGGATTCCATGAAGCAGGGATGTTCTCGCACCGGAGATGAGGATATTGCCATATGGCTGTGTATCCGCGCCCTCCAGAACCATATAAAGGCTTAAACGCGCCGCCAGCTCTTTCTCGGTAATGCCGACCCGGATATCCTTCTGAATCTTCTCATATGCCCTTGAAGCAATGTCACAGGAGATACGCAGGCACTCAATCTCTTCCGGCTTCTTGATGGAGCGAAACTCCTCGATGATGCCGTCCGCCGGTACCAGCTCTGCTTTTACCTCCGACTGGAGGTTCTGGTACTGTTCAACGGTCAGGTGGGCTGCTTCAAAGCCGATCGTCTTTGCCCCAACCTTTTCCGCCGCGTAGGCAAGTGCCTTTCCGATGGAGCCGTAGGTGTCTCTCCAGTTCAAAATCGTGTAATCCGGGCATTCATAGGAAACCTGCTCGGTGTAGCGCGGATCTGTCAGAAAGAATTTTTCCTGCTCCGTGATAAAAAGCCAGGAATCTTCGCCGGTATAATGGCTGACATACTTTACATTGACCGGACGGCTGATGAACATGCCATCCAGGTGCTCTTTCTGCATATACGCAAGTAACTGTTCCATTCTTACTCTCCTCCCATCACTGATTCTATTTCCTCTATCGTTCTGGGGATGGATGCTGTCAGATTCTCACAGCTATCCTCCGTTACCAGGCAGTTATCTTCGAGGCGGAAGCCGATGCCCCATTCCTCGCAGTAGATGCCGATATCCACGCAGAAAACCATACCCGGCTCTACAATATCCACATCAACCAGATCGTGTGTGTCCCAGCCAACATGGTGGGCGCCGCCGTGCCAGATATATCTGCCGACGTCCTCATACCGGTCACATAAGCCGATCGCTTTGAGCTGTTCGAAATTGTATTCCCTCGCCAGCCGGTCCACATCTGCCATCTTCATTCCCGGCCGGATGATGGAGAACATGTGCTGCGAGGTCCGGTATGCACATGTGTAAAGAAGTCGCTGCCGTTCGGAAAACTTTCCGTTGCACGGCCAGCCGCGCGATACATCATTGAAGAGATGGTCGTACTGGGCGCCTACGTCGTTGAGAATCATATCGCCGTCCTTCGCCTGCCCTGTGTACTCATAGTAGTGAATACAGAAATTATTGGCTCCCGCGGAAATGATACTCGGAAATGCCGGTGCCAGGCATCCGTGCTGCGCCAGTGCGTAGTCAAATTCGGCTTTATACTGGTATTCGTACATTCCCGGCTTCGATGCCTTCATCATCGCCAGAATGCCGTCCCTCGTAATCTTGACCGCCTCCCGCATCGCCTCGATCTCACATGGCTGCTTGATGGTGCGCTGGCGGCGTATCTGACGGGAAATATCCGTGAGTATGGCTGCCGGGTACCACTTTCTAAGTCTCCGTGCCATCCGGATGCTCTCGGTATCTGCATCCTCCGGATCGTGCCGGTACAGATCCATCGCAATCCGCTCAAACCGTCCGCTCCGCATCAGAAGTTTCAGGCGGTTTTCCCACTCGCCGCTCGATGCAATCTGCGCGGCTCCGGATCGCGCCTTAGCCTCCTCCGGTGTGAACCGTTTCCCGGTCCACCGCTCGGCCAGCATATCCGGCGGAAGTATGTAAAGTGTTTCCTGTACCTCTTCTCCGTCCTTCTCTGCCATCAGGACTGTGTGTTCCTGTCCGATGCCGGTCAGATAGAGAAAACTCCGATCGGCATAAAACGGATAATTTTCATCGGCTGTTTTTCGGATGGAAGAACCGGAAAACAGGAGAAGCAGGGTGTGATCCGGAAGGCTGTCATACAGCCGCTGTCGGTTCCCCTGGTAAAATTCTGCATTCATAGTATTTTCCTTCCTGTCTTTTAAATGATTTCCGCATACTTTTGCATCTGTCTCACAAATAGATTCATCGGAATCTTTTGTCTTCCGACATGTGTCATTATACCGTATAAATCAAATTTTTACAATTATTTTTCAGTATATTTTGTGATTTTTTATCCAATACAAAAAGTTTCATATACATGATAGGAAATACTTACAATTTTGAAAAAATGCAAAAGCTTGTCTATTTTTTCCCAAAGGTGGTAATTGTAAAAGAAGCTTCTTCGCGCGAGCGTACATCCCATAGAGCGTTTTTTGTGCCATAGGGTGAAATTTCCTATGCACAAAAAGAGACCATCCAATTCTCCTTTTTCAGATGAATCGGACAGTCTCCTGTCTCCGCCCTGCGCTGACAGCTGCGGTTTCGTTCATTTTGAATCTCTTATAAAGATACTACAACACTTTCTTTCGCGCACTCTGGAAGATCGGCTGCATTCATGGATATGCTTAAAACAAATTTTACATGATATTTCTCACTGATGGTCTCCAGCGTCTTGTAGGTCTCTTCAATATCCGCTCCCTCGAGGCAGGCAAGTTTCAGGAAGCTGTCAAGATACATCTGCTCCAGATCATGATCCTGGCAGATAATACCACAAATAAATCCGATAAATCCATCGCTGGTATCAATCGGATATTCCTGTACATTGATAAGGCGAATCTGGTTATTCAACTCATACATATGTTTGGAACTCTTATCCAGATAGACAACGGAACCCTTGGCTTCTTTGACAGCCGTGTTCGCCATATCGAGTAAATATTTAGTTTTTCCTTTTCCCTTTGCTCCTGCGATGATCTGAACCATAACAATCTCCTCCTTGAGTTTATTTAAGTTGTATGTAAAATCTTTTATTGTATAAATAATTATAGTATAAATTTATAAATATTGCAATCACTTATTTGAAATTTTAGTCAAAATTTCCGTCATATTGTCATAAAGTGACGGACGATTTGCAGATTTTAGCACAACCGATATATATTCCTTGCCATCGTCCCCATCGCTCGCCATGATCAGGCAGTAGCCAGCCGCCTGTGTGGTGCCGGTTTTGCCGCCTAAGACAGTCACTCCCTCCGGTGCCTCGCGGTCTCCCTTCAGATACCAGTTGCCAACCTTCCAGACCTGCTGTTTTGCGGCTCCATTTGCATCGGTATAATCAGCTGTATAAGACTGCGCGTTGATGATCTCACAAAACAGCGGCAGTTTAAGCGCCTCGTTGAAAATCAGATAGAGATCATATGCCGTTGTATAGTGGTCGGTGCTGTGCAGACCATTTGCATTGACAAAATGCGTGTGGGTCGCACCGAGTTCCTTCGCTTTCGCATTCATCTTCTCCACAAACGCATCCGTGCTTCCGGCGATATGATCCGCAATCGCATTGGCTGCATCGTTGCCGGACGGAATCATCAGTCCGTATAAAAGCTGCTCCAGCGTAAAGGTATCGCCCGGCTTGATGCCTGCCATCGAAGCGCCTGCCTCGTGGATCACGACATCGTCATTTGCCGTCACCGCATCGGAAAGATTGCCTTCCTCGATCGCGATGATCGCCGTCATTACCTTCGTGATGCTCGCCGGGTACATCTGGTCATAGATGTTCTTACCATATATAACGCTGGAGTCGGTCACATCAAACAATGCGCCCGCCTGCGCCGTCACCGCATCATCTGGAGCAATATCGCCGTCTGCAGATTCCGGTACGCAGAGAGAAGAGGCAAAAAAGGGCGCCAGCCCGGCACCTGCCGCTGGCGTCATCTGCGCTTCCCGTTCTTGAAATGAATATGCCTGTTCCAGACCGCGGGCACCACAGCCGGTCAGCATGCCGATACCGCAAAGCATCAGTGCGCCCGCAAGTCCGATTGTCTGTTTTCTCATTTGTACATCTCCCGCCATTCCATATCGCCGCGGTCAAGCGCCTTGACGAGAAGCTCTGCCGTCGCCAGGTTTGTCGCCATCGGGATATTGTGAATATCACAGAGGCGTACAACATCATTAACATCTGGCTCATGCGGCTTCGGCGCCAACGGATCGCGCAGGAAAATCAGCAGATCGATCTGATTGTGTTCGATCTGTGCGCCGAGCTGCTGGGAACCTCCCAGATGACCCGGCAGATATTTATGGAGGGTCAGATTCGTAACCTCCTCAATCAGGCGGCCTGTCGTTCCTGTCGCATAGAGTTCATGCTTGCTCAGGATGCCGCGATATGCGATACAGAAGTTCTGCATCAGTTTTTTCTTCGCATCATGTGCGATTAACCCGATATACATCTATACCTGCCTCCTTAATGATTCCTATTTTTCATAACCATAAAATTCAATTTCCATGCAGCTTCACAGTCCATGCATGTACTTACTGAACGGTTACGTTATTTCGTTGCAATCCAACATTGAGAACAACTCCCATTCCGATAAACATACTGAGCAGCGAACTAAGTCCGGAGCTTATGAAAGGAAGCGGAAGACCCGTGTTCGGGAAGATTCCCGTGGCTACCGCAATGTTGGCAAAACTCTGGAACGCCAGAAGCGCCGCCATGCCCGATGCAATCAGACGTCCAGCTGTGTCCTTTGCGCGCGCCGCAATCCAGAGGCACTCATACACCAGCAGCGCATAGAGGGCAATGACCGCCACGCCGCCGACAAACCCAAGTTCCTCTCCGATAACAGCGAAGATAAAGTCTGTCTGTTCCTCCGAGAGGAAATTTCCATTCTTGACGGAGCTTAATGTGTTGTTAAAAAGCCCCTTGCCGCGCAGCTGCCCGGAGCCGATCGCCATCATGGAGTTATCCTGCTGACGGTTCAGATCCGTAAATTCACTGCTGCTGTGAAAAATCTTTCCCATGATACGCTGTGCCTGGTATTTCTGGAGAAACGGGATGAATCCCTGCAGCGACAGATAGATAAGCGCCGCAAATCCAGGTACCCCGACCGCCACCGCACCGGCAATCCATTTGTAACTGATACCGGCTACATAAATCATGCACAGAATCATGAAGCAGATGACGATGGTGGTGGAAAGGTTCGGCTGTAAATATACCATGCCGACCGGAAGGGCACAGATAAGCGCCGTCATCCCCAACGTCTTTGGCTCATTGATTTTCTCCCGGTTTCTGGAAAGAAAATTCGCCAGGATGAGGATCAGACCGATCTTTACAAACTCGGACGGCTGGATCTGAATCCCGCCGATCCGCAGCCAGCGGGTCGCGCCCTTGGTGGTACGTCCAAACAAAAGAACTGCCGCCAGCATTCCGGCACAGACCACATAAATAAGCGTGGTAAATCGGAAATACTGATGGTAATCAATCAAAGACAGAACCAGACAGATAATCAGGGATACAACCACTCCGATAATCTGTTTTATCACAGAGGAACGGTCCTGATTGCTGGCGCTCCCGACAACCAAAATGCCGAGAACACTCAGCAGAATCATATAAATGAGGGCTCGAAAGTTGTAATTTCTAAATTGGTAATCGAATATCATGCTGTAAATGGCTCCTTAAAGTAAGAACCGGCACCGACGCACAGACCGCCGGGAATACCTCCGCCGGCTGTTCTGAGGATGTCCTCAGAATCCGGAGTGTCACATCCCCCGGATCAATCTCCAGATAACGTGACACGCTCCTCAGGAAATCTGCGCGAATCAGATCCAGAAGTTCCGGCGAACAGCCCGCCCGATCGGCAGTCAGAAGGTGTTTTAAACGCTTTCTGGCTATCTCGCCGGAATTCTTTTTCGTAAACAGTTCTGCAATCAGAATCATAGCGTCCCCTCCTATGCACGTTTGAGGAAGCCGGATATCCGGGACCAGAAGCCCGGAGACGCATCAAGCTGTATAAATGGTACCGATTCTCCAAGTATTCGTTTGCATATGTTTAAATATGCCTGCCCGGCATATCCATTCATGCCGACCAGCGGTTCGCCCTGATTCGTGGATATAACGATATCCTCATCGTCCGGGACTGTGCCAATCACAGGGACAGACAGAATATCCATCACATCATCCACCGACATCATATCGCCCCGGCGCACCATATCGCTCCGGATCCGGTTGATGATCAGGTCCATACGCCCGACCCCGGATGCTTCTAAAAGTCCGATGATCCGGTCAGCATCCCTTATCGCGGATACCTCCGGTGTCGTGACAATCAGCGCCCGGTCCGCCCCGGCGATCGCATTGCGAAAGCCCTGCTCAATCCCGGCGGGACAGTCAAGCAGTATGTAATCAAACTCTTCTCTTAAGTCTTCTACTAATTTTATCATCTGCCCCGGACTCACGGACGACTTGTCCCGCGTCTGGGCGGAAGGTAATAAGAACAGGTCAGGATATCTTTTGTCTCGAATCAGCGCCTGCTTCATCCGGCAGTTTCCCTCGATCACATCGACCAGATTGTAGATAATCCGGTTTTCCAGTCCCATGACGACATCCAGGTTTCTCAGACCGATATCGGTGTCGATGAGAACCACCCGTTTGCCAAGCATGGCAAGCCCGGTGCCGACGTTCGCTGAGGTTGTCGTTTTGCCGACGCCTCCTTTTCCGGAAGTAATAACGATAACTTCGCTCATAGGAACATCCTCCTGTATTCTGTTTTACCATTTTATTCTACTCTAAAAAGTAGAATAATTCCAGTCTTAAATCCATTAAATACGCTAAATAAAATGAAAATAATCTAAAAAACTTTTTTTGACCGATTCTACGTCAATGTTTCCACCGGATACCGATGCAATCATCGGTCCGCGCCCCATCTTTTTACCCTGGCTGCGCGTTTTGGCTGTCAGATCAGCAATCCGAAGGTGCATCGGCGACATCTCCAGCGCGGTGATCACCGCGTCCTCACTTCCCGCCGCCCCAGCATGGGCGGAACCCGCCAGCGTGCCGAGGACGACGATATTGCCCCGTGCGCTGACACGCGCGCCGCGCTCCACATCCCCGATGATCACGATGCTCGCATCGGATTCCAGCAGATCGCCCCGGGATAAATTACCCTTATAGAATTGTCCCGTCCGGGCAGTCAGCTCCATCAGCCGCTCGGTCAGCGCCTTTTCACAGCGGGCGATGCGGTTAGCGTCAGTATCCAGCAGACAGAGAATCTCTATCTGGGAATTGGCGGTAATCGCATCCGTCACCTGCAGTTCCTCGATTGGGGTCAGTTCTCTCCCCTCCAGGGTCAGCGTCATCTGGGCGGATCCCCAGAATTTTTCACTTTCTTTAAACTTTTTCCCTACATCCTCCAGTAACTGTTCAAAGGGGGTGTCCGGATTCAGAATTACCGTCATACCGGACTTACATCCCTTTATTACTACGGAACTTTTCATAGTTCCATCACCTCTTAATCTCCATTGATTCGTTCATTGGACGCATCCAATGCTCCTGAATTCAGGATATCATCCAGACTCGCATAGCCATAGAAGTAACGGTATACGTGTTTTGCCACCATCGCCGCATTCGAAGAAGAATATCCATTCGGGATACTGACCGTCACCGAAATTTCCGGATTCTCATACGGTGCAAACGAAATAAAGAACGCGTGGTTGCCCCGTTTCTGGGACTCCTGCGCCGTACCGGTCTTACCGGCCACGTGTACGTCCAGACCATCAAACACACGCTTGGTCGAACTGTTGGTAACTACCTGGCGCATACCTTGTTGGACTGCATCCCAGGTGCTTGTCTGGAAATCAAGGGTTGACGCCACAGCCGGCGAATAATCCTTGACCAGATTACCCTGGGAATCCGTCTCCTTATCAATCAAGCTCAGATCATAGACCGTGCCGCGGTTGGCAAGCGCCGTCACATAGCGGGCAAGCTGCACGCTCGCAAACTGGTGCGTACCCTGTCCCATACTGGAACGCTCCGGATCGGTATCACTGATAGACGGCGTCGCCTCCGAGATTTCAATGCCCGAAGTCCGGTCCAAACCGAACATGGTCGCGTATTTTTTCAGCGTCTCCAGACCTTTCTCCGGTTTGTAGCTTCCATCTGCCTCTGTGGACAGGCGGTGCGCCACCTCCGAGAAGAAATAGTTACAGGAATTTTCGATGCCTCCCACGACATTTAACGGTCCGTGGAAGCCCGGATATTTCCAGCATCGGATCGGATTGCTGACTTCCTCATAAATACCGGTACAGTTAATCATATCAGAAAGCGTGATTGCCCCCTCTTCCAGACCTGCAATCGCCGTGATCGGCTTAAAGGTGGAGCCTGGTGCTTTCAGTGTCTGCGTCGCATTGTTTCGCAGCGGCAGCGACTGATCGGCATTTAGCTGGGCAAAATAGGTGCTGTCCGAAATCCGGTTGTTGTCATAGCTTGGATAAGATACCAGTGCCAGCACCTCGCCAGTCTTCGCGCTCGTCACGACACAGCTCGCCGTACACGGGTCAAGTGCCAGCTGCGCCGGTGTGATCTCAATATTGCGGATCTTATTCATCAGGAACTGGTACGCATATTCTTCCCCGCTGACACGCAGCAGGTTGACCTCATTCTCATCGTATGCAAGCACATTCTGGGAATAGAGCGCCATACAGAGCTCGCGCCCAGTCACAACATTGTTATTGATTAAATACTGATAAATCAGTTTCTCGAATGCCGGATCCTGTTCCAGATCGCGGAAACAGTCGTCCAGCAGTGCCGTGAAGACATCGTCCGCATTCGAATACCGGCTCTGGATGTCCAGCTTCGTCGTATCGATCCAGTTGTTGGCAATTCCATAATATAAGTATTCCCGCAGACTGATCGTACCGTTCTTCCACGCCTGATACATGTCACTGGACGTATCAATCGCATCACGCTGGACAATCGCCTTGTTGCTGGAAGAAAGATACGAATAGATATACTGCATATATGCCTGCATTTCCTCTGACAGCGCGTTCATCGGCGTTGCATTTTCAGACTGCAGTTCGCCCCGCAGTTCCTGTTCAATCCGCACGCGTGAGCTCTCGTACTTCTGATAAATCTGCTGTTCCACATCGGATGCCTCTTCGGAAGCAAAATTGTCAATCGAGAGGACGTTGTTGTTGATCAGCTGGAAGTATGCCTTCTTGATCGGTATCTTAATACTGGAAGAATCGATATAAGCGATATCTTTCTCATCCTGGTTGACAATCGTCTTTAACAAGACGCCCGCCAGCTGCTTCTCCAGAATGTGGTAAATACCCTTCTGAAGGTTCAGATCGAGGGTCAGCCAGATATCGTTGCCTGCCACTGGTGCGACTTCCCCGGTCACGCTTAGGATTCTTCCGACGTTATCTACATATGCCGTCTGGGAACCTTTCTTACCCTTTAATTCCAGTTCCATCGAGGATTCGATGCCGGTACGGCCTACTACATCATTTAACTCATAGTCATCGTTGACCGCCTTTAACTCCTCCAGACGTTCGCTCGTTACTTTTCCCGTATATCCAATGATCGGCGCAAAGTAGAGGCTTTCATTGTACACACGGATCGTCGATTCCTGTATATTGACGCCCACCAGATCGGCTGCGTGCTCTAAAATGTCTGCAACGGTCTCATCGCTGATATCCGTCGCGATCGTTGTCGATTCGTACTTCTGGAACGCGGTAAAACGCATCGTGTAGCGGATGCCGACGATCTGCAGCGCCACCTCATCCGAAACATCGATCGGATTGCCGTCTTTGTCAAGCGGGCGCCCGTCCCGGTTCTTATCGTCACCGAGTGTCAAGTGGTACTCCTTTTTCATCCGCTCCAGCAGATCTGGCGCTGAAATGTCGGACGGGTATTTTCCATCTGAATCGTCCATCTCATCCACATTTTTAAGACCATAATAATCGCGCAGGAATCGCTTGCGTCCGGACTGTGTCTCGGAGGTATACACGACATTTCCATCGTGATCGAGCGTAAGCTCTAAACTGGTCTGTGCGCTCTCACCGTGTTTATTCAAGATCGATACCAGATCGTAGAGCATCGTGTTCCACTGTGCATCCGTCTTGTACGCACCGGTATCCTGTATGGTAACGTCGTATGCCAGTTCGTTGTACGCCAGCACATTGCCGTTCCGATCGTAGATATTACCCCGCGTGCTGGCAGTCTTTATGACTTTTTCCGTCATCGCTGTATATGCATCCTGATACTCTTCGCCCTTGATGATCTGCAGGTTGAACAACCGCATCACCAATGCGGACGACATCAGGCAGAACACAACCGCCAGGACAAAAAGCCGGGAGGTAATCACTTTTTTGAACCATTCTCGCAGATATTCTTTCAGGTCATCAAACAATGTTCGAATCTCTCCTTTGTTCCCATTCTTTCAGTTTCCGGTTGATAAAAAGGAAAAACCGGTATACGACAAGCGTCGTAACCGTGGTAAATATGATCTCCGGGATAATGATGGAGACCAGATAATGCCCAAAATTCAGACGATTCCGTATCAGGAACCGGAATACATAGATGTACAGGTTATAGATTAAATCACTTGCCAGGCTCAAAAGCAGCGGCAGCGTGATGTAGTCTTCATAATAATACTTGTTGCAGATTCCACTGACATACCCCAGATTGATGAAAAACAGTGTATAAAAGCCAAATGGTCCACTGTAAAACAGATCCATAAAAAGACCTGCCACCAGCCCGTAGAACATCCCCCGCTCGCGCCCCTCAATGAAGCTGCACACAAACACCACAATCAGCAGCAGGTTCGGAGCCGAAGATAAGAAGGCGATCTGTGGGAACACGCAGATCTGGATCGTGAATGCCAGAATCAGCATGACAAGGTTAATCAGCAGCTTCCGCATTATTGTCGCCTCCATCCCCATTTTTCAGCTGGGTGATTACCAGTACCTCCTGCAGGTTATCAAAATCTGCAACCGGAATGATTGTACCGGATTTGGTTACGTTATTGGCATCGGTCGTCAGCCCGGAGGCATAACCGATGAGAATACCCGGCAGGAAAATATCACTGATATTGGAGGTCACGATCTTGTCGCCCTCCTGGATATCTGCCTCTTTCTTGATATGGTCAAGTCCCAGCCGTCCATCCTGGTAAAGCGTCAGGTTGCCGGATACATTACAGGTATCGCCGGTCCGCAGGGACATGCCGCTGACGTTGCTGTCATCATCGATGATCGCGCGGACAGTTGCATAGTTTGCCCCGACATCGGTTACAATACCGACCAGTCCGCCGCCTGCCATGACATTCATATCTTCCTGGATGCCATCGTCCGCTCCCTTGTCGATCCGGAATACCTGAAACCAGTTTCCAGAGTCCTTTGCAATGACACGGGCGGCTATTTTTTTATACTGCATATATTCCTGATCAAGCTGATACAGCTCTCTGAGACGGTCTAACTCGTAAAGCTCCGACTGCAAGCGGTTGTTCTCTTCCACCATCTGATCCAGACGCATCTGGAGATTTTTGTTCTCCTCCTGCGCCTCCCGCAGGGAGGAAAAATTTTCAAGCGCATTGTAGAGACCTGTGCCGATCGCGTTGACACCTGACTGCAGCGGTACCAGAACAAAACCGACACCCGTCCGAAGCGGCATCAGAAAGCTTGATTTGATAGACGTTGCTGTAATCAGCACAAGACAGAAGGCTGACATACCTGCCAGAATATACTTGCTGTTTTTCATAATGATAGTATTCCCCGTTCTTTGAAACTAAAATAGGCTTGTTCGCCGATAATCACATGATCCAAAAGCCGGATTCCCAGCATAGCGCCCGCCTCCTGAATCCGGACGGTCGTCCGCCGATCCTCCGCACTGGGGGTAGGATCCCCGCTCGGATGATTATGTACTAAAACGATGCTGGCTGCATGATAGCGCAGCGCCTCGATAAATATCTCCCTCGGAGATGCCGGAGAGTGATTGAAGGTTCCCCGAAACAGCAGGATATCCCGAATCAGCTTCTGCTTCGTATTGAGGATCATCAGGTGCATCTCTTCCTGCTCTTTGTGACGCATTTCCTCCATATAAAAAGCGGCGATCGCCTCCGGCGCCGTAAAAGCAGGCGCTTCTGAAAGCGTCAAGGTGCGCCAGATCCGCTGTGACAGTTCTCCCACACACAAAAGTTCGATTCCCTTGACTCTGCCGATTCCTTTCTGCTCCATCAGTTCTGGAAGAGTCAGATGCAAAAGCCCTAAAATCCCCGGCGGCTGCGCCTGCGCCAGAATCCGGGTTGCCAGAGAAAGTGCCGACTCCTGCCGGTTTCCGGTCCGGATAAGGATCGCTAAAAGCTCGGCGTCCGTCAGTGCCCCAACTCCCTCCCTCTCACATTTTTCGTAGGGGCGGTCTTTTTCAGGGATATCTTTCATGGTAAGACGCCATCCAGCGGCCGGTTCAGAACTTTTTACTGGTTTCTCTGTTTCTTTTTTCATTGATTGTCCTCCTGCGTGCCTCTCCTCTGCATACAGAAAGCCATTCCCACCAGGCGGGATTCTTTGATTAAATCAGACGATATGCGATCAGTGCAATGACAACGCCGATGATGCTCGCCATCGTCACCCGGATTGACAGACCAAACGTGATAACCAGGATTCCTAAATCAAGAACAACCGGGTCCATCAGACCGAAGGATTGTCCGTAATTCAGCCACGACAGTCCCTTGACGCCGGATGCCATATTTCCGATAAATCCACCTAACACAATCCCTGTCATCAGGAGCAGCAGAAGAATCCAGAAATTTTTTGCTCGATTCATGATACCGAATACCGTCCCTTTCTATAATCTTTATTATCTTAGCACAAACTGCCGGAATGTGTATAGACAGTCCGGCAGATTTTTTTTTAAAGTTTTCTTAAAATTAATTACAAAATCATTCAAAAAACGTCATTTCTAGTCGATTTTGAGCTGCTCAGGTTTTACTATGCCTGCATCCAGAAGCTTCTGCAGGGACATTAAAATGCCTAACTTCGCATGGTACCAGGTCAGTCCGCCCTGGAAGAATACGCTGTACGGCGGTTTGATCGGACCATCCGCGGAAAGCTCTATCGAGGATCCCTGGATAAAGGCACCTGCTGCCATAATAACCTGGGAATCATACCCCGGCATATCCCACGGTTCCGGCGATACATAGCTGTCAACCGGCGCCGCCGCCTGAATGCCCTGGCAGAACGCAATAACACCCTCCGGTTTTCCAAACGTGATCGCCTGAATGATATCATAGCGCGGTTCCGTGCTGTTCGGAACCACATCAAAGCCCAGGCGCTCATAGACGTTTGCCGCAAAGATAGCTCCCTTTAATGCGCCGGATACAACGGTCGGTGCCAGGAAAAGTCCCTGGAAGAAGGACTGGTTGACGCCAAGACTCGCGCCGACCTCCCGTCCGAGTCCCGGAGAACCAAGGCGGTACGCTGCATTTTCGATGCACTGTCTGGTTCCGGCGATATAGCCGCCGATCGGCGCCAGTCCGCCGCCCGGGTTTTTGATCAGGGAACCGACTACCATGTCCGCACCGAGATCGCTCGGTTCGATCCGCTCAACGAATTCGCCATAGCAGTTGTCTACCATACAGATCACTTCCGGTTTGATGGATTTAACAAATGCAATCAGTTCACCGATCTGCTCTGCCGAGAGGGTTGGACGGGATGCGTATCCCTTGGAACGCTGGATGGTTACCAGTTTTGTCTTCTCGTTGATCGCCGCGCGGATGCCGTCGTAATCGAAGGTTCCGTCCGGCAGCAGGTCAACCTGACGGTATGAAATGCCGTACTCCCGCAGGGAACCGTTGGACTCGCGGATGCCGATCACTTCCTCCAGAGTATCATACGGTTTTCCCACCGGCGAAAGCAGCTCGTCGCCCGGGCGCAGGTTTCCGGCTAATGCCGTGTAGAGCGCGTGCGTTCCGCACACGATCTGCGGGCGCACCAGCGCGTCCTCAGTGTGGAATACATCCGCATATACCTGTTCCAGCGTCTCACGTCCGAGGTCGTTGTAACCATATCCGGTTGTACCGGAAAAATGAATATCGCTGACGCGGTTTTTCTGCATCGCAGCGATTACCTTTAACTGATTGTACTCTGCATTGCCATCGATCTCTGTGAAACGGTCTTCCAGAGCCGCTTCGATTCTGGCTCCATATTCAAGCACTTCTTTCGAAATACCGAGGTCGCCATACATTTTCTCTAACTCCATGGTGGTTCCTTTCCTGTTGTCGGTTATTCGTAACTGTTCAGTACCTTCACAGTCACGCGCAAAAATCCATTAAAAATTGCCTACGGCAATGGGATTTTTGCCTGCTGACCCATGTTTTCGTACGGTCAGCGCAGTAAATGCGCAGACCTACTGAACAGTTACGGTTATTCTATAATTCTTTTTTTGTTTCTTTAACTTTTCTTGATTTTTACAACTTATAATTTAGAGTGTTCCATCCATCTTATGAATCACACTCCATAATACCCGCTTCCGCCGCTAATTCCTGCAGAATATGTTCCAGCACGCGTTCCCGGTCATTATCAAATTCCGGCAAATATAAGAAACGCACGTCGCGTTCCCGCCGGAACCAGGTAAGCTGACGTTTCGCAAAATGGCGCGTATCGCGTTTCAGGATATTGACCGCTGTCTCCAATGACATTTCGCCATTTAAATATGCCAGAATTTCTTTATATCCAAGTCCCTGCATCGCCACTGAATCACGGCGACAGCCCATCGCCTGCAGCTGCCTCACTTCCTCGACCAATCCCTCTTCCATCATCTCATCGATCCGCTTCTCGATCCGCTCATAGAGAACTGTCCGATCGGTATTTAATACATAATAGAAGAAATGGTACGGTGAAATCTTTGCCCGCTCCGCCTCATTGTGGGCAGAAATCTTCTCGCCCGTCTGCTCATAATATTCCAGCGCGCGGATCACACGTTTTACATTGTTTGCGTGGATCGCCTCCGCCGATTCTGGATCGACCGCCCGCAGACGCTCATGCAGGACTTCTGCCCCCTGTTCGGCTGCCAGGCGTTCCATCTCCTCCCGAAACTGCGTATTTTCGTCGATCTGGGTGAAATCAATATCATTGAGCAGTGCCTGAATATAAAAGCCGGTTCCACCTGCCACGATCGGAATTTTTCCGCGGCTGTAAATATCTTCCGCCGCCGCGCGGGCAAGCGCCTGAAACCGCACGACATTGAAATCCTCAGTCGGCTCTAAAATATCGATCAGATGGTGCGGCACACCGTCCATCTCTTCCAGGCGTATCTTTGCCGTACCGATATCCATGTGGCGGTACACCTGCATCGAATCCGCGCTGATGATCTCGCCGCCGATCCGCCTGGCAAGCTGAATGGACAGCGCCGTTTTTCCGACTGCTGTCGGTCCGGTCAGGACAATCAGGGGCTTTTTTTCAGCCGCTTGTTCCAGATTTCCCATAAGACTTTCTCTCCTTTTAATGGGTTATACAATCCGTTTGAATTTCTTCTCCAACTCATATTTGCTCATCGATATGATCGTTGGGCGTCCATGTGGGCACGCATACGGATTTTTGAGTTCCAGAAGCTCATCGATCAGCTTGTCCGCTTCGGCAAATGATAATGTGTGATTGCCCTTGACCGCCGCCTTACACGACATCGTCGCCACACGCTCATTGATGAGATCCGGGGTTCCGCTTCCATTGCCCTCCGCCAGATCGTCGATCATCTCCATCAGAAGCTCGCGTTTTGCGACGGAAAAGAGGTTCGCCGGAACGGCACGCACCGCGTACTCCTTGCCGCCAAACGGCTCAATCTCAAATCCGATCGAGGTAAAATGTTCCATATACTGCTCTAATTTGAGCTGCTCACTGCTGTTGAGACTCAAAATGATCGGCGGATCGATCATCTGGGAGGTGTACTCCCTCTTTTGAAGGGATGCCATCGTCCGCTCATAGAGGATTTTCTCATGCGCCGCATGCTGATCAATGATGTACAGATTATCATGATACTCCACCAGCCAGTATGTGTCAAACAGCTGTCCGATCAGGCGGTGGTTCGCACGCGCCGGTTTGGTCAGGAGTTTATCTTCAAACAGATCCATCTGACGGGGCTTTTCAGATGGGGCGGACTGGGTCGATCCCGTTGAAACAGATGCAGGAGATGCAGTTTGCCCCGCTGAAGCTGAGATGGATTCGCTGGAAGGCGCTGACGTGGTCGGCTCTGGCAGATCTGACTCTGTATTAATTGAAACATTTTCAACTCTGCCGGTTGTGTCGGTTCTTCCAAACACTTCATCGAACCGCCCCGTTCCTGACACAGCCACATTTGATCCGCTGCCGTTTTCAGCCCCATATCCCGGCATATCTTCCGAGACCGACATCATTTCTGCCTGCGACGCCCCCAGACGTTTCGTCTCAAACGGTTCCGGATGTTCCTCACGGATACGGACTGGTTTTAAGGACGGACGGCTGCCCTGGTTGCTTTCCATCTTTCTGGTTGGAAGCTCCGGCAGCACTCCCTTTTCCAGCCCCGGAATCTTCAGCTCTTTCTCTGCATTCTTCTCATTCTCCAGCGAAACCGCCGGAATCAGTTCCCGGTTAGCGAGTGCCATCGCGATCGTATGGTAGACCGTCCGGTAGATCTGTTCGCCGTCCCTGAAACGGATCTCCATCTTCGCCGGATGGACGTTGACGTCAATATACGACGGATCGATCGTAAATTGCAGCATCGTAAATGGATACTTGTGCTGCATCATGAACGGTTTATATGCGTCCTCGATCGCCTTTCCGATGATACTGCTCTTGATATAGCGTCCGTTGATGAAATAATTTTCATACGTGCGGTTGCCGCGCGCGATCAGCGGCTTACCGATGAAGCCGCCTACCCGGATCGGATCAGCTCCGGCATCCACCTCAATCAGGTTTGCCGTGATCTCGCGTCCAAAGACCGCATAAATTATATCTTTTAAGTTATGATTTCCAGAGGTATGGAGACGGCTCTGGTTGTTATTGATGAAACGGATGGAGATTTCCGGATGCGACAGAGCAATCTTTTCGACTAAATCTGCCACATGGGATCCTTCTGTCGCCGGCGTTTTTAAAAACTTCCGGCGTACCGGTGTATTGTAGAACAGATCTCTGGCGATAAAGGTCGTACCTTCCGGCGCACCGACCTCCTCCAGTCCCAGTTCCTCGCCGCCCTCGATGCGGTAACGGGAACCACTGATCGAATCGTTTGTTTTCGTGATCAGTTCCACCTTCGCCACCGACGCGATCGACGCCAGCGCCTCGCCGCGGAACCCTAACGATGCCACCTGAAACAAATCCGACGCCGTCCGGATCTTGCTGGTCGCATGGCGCTTAAATGCCAGTGGGATCTCCTCGCGCACAATGCCGCTTCCGTTATCCGTCACCCGGATCGTCTGCAGACCGCCGCCCTGAATCTCCACCGTGATCGCCGTCGCCTTCGAATCGATCGCATTCTCCAAAAGCTCCTTGACAACCGACGCCGGCCGTTCAATGACCTCGCCGGCTGCAATCTGATTGATTGTATTGGAATCCAAGACCTGAATCGCAGCCATCTATCTCCTCCACATCCTTCCTAAACTCTTTTTTACTGGTGCATCCACCGGTTTTTCAGCTTCGCCTGCAGCTTATCTAATGTATTGAGCGCATCCAGCGGAGACATCCGGTTTACTTCCAGTTCCATGATCTCCTTGATGATATCGTCCTCATTGACCGTGTCAAAGATCGACATCTGCTGCAGATCTACCTCGTCCGGTTTTGCCACCTTTTTGCGCGTCTGGGTTCCCGGACCATTTTCTGCAATCTCCTTCGCACGCGCTGTAATGTCGGCATCGCTCAACTCTTCCACCAGTTCTTTTGCCCGATCGATGACCGGAGCCGGAACGCCTGCAAGCTTCGCCACCTGGATGCCGTAGCTCTTATCGGCGCCACCCTTCACGATTTTACGCAGGAAGACGATATCGTCGCCCTGTTCCTTGACCGCAATACAGTAGTTGTTGACGCCGCTTAAGGTTCCTTCCAGCTCTGTCAGTTCATGGTAATGTGTCGCAAACAGCGTCTTAGCACCCAGAATCTTCGTATTACTAATATACTCCACAACCGCCCAGGCGATCGAAAGACCGTCGAAGGTACTCGTACCGCGCCCGATCTCATCGAGAATCAGAAGGCTGTTTTTCGTCGCATTCCGCAGGATATTCGCAACCTCGGTCATCTCCACCATGAAGGTACTCTGACCAGATGCCAGATCATCCGAGGCGCCCACACGGGTAAAAATACGGTCGCAGAGACCGATATCCGCCTCATCCGCCGGGACGAAGCTTCCGATCTGCGCCATCAGCGTGATCAGCGCCGTCTGACGCATATAAGTCGACTTACCAGCCATGTTCGGACCGGTAATGATCGAAATCCGGTTCTTTCCGTTGTCTAAATATGTGTCATTGGCGACAAACATCTCGCCGCCCATCATGCGCTCTACGACCGGATGACGTCCGTTTTTGATGCGGATGATGCCCTTTTCGTTGATATGAGGTTTCACGTAATTGTAACGCGTCGCCACCACCGACAGAGACGCCAGCACATCCGTCATCGCGATCGCACGGGCGGTACTCTGAATCCGGTTTACCTCGCCCGCGATCTGGTCGCGCACCTGGCAGAACAGATCATATTCCAGAGAAACCAGCTTGTCCTCGGCGCCGAGAATGATATCTTCCAGCTCTTTCAGCCGGTCGGTCGTATAGCGCTCTGCGTTTGTCAGGGTCTGTTTACGGATGAAATAATCCGGCACCAGATCCTTAAAGGAATTAGTTACCTCAAAATAGTAGCCAAATACCTTATTGAACTTGACTTTCAGGTTTTTGATGCCTGTCTTTTCGCGCTCGCTCTGCTCTAACTGTGCCAGCCAGTCTTTTCCTTCCGTCTTTGCATGACGCAGACGGTCTGCCTCCTCATGGTAGCCTTCCTTGATGATGCCGCCCTCGCGCACCGTGATCGGCGGCTCTTCCACGATCGCCTTGTCAATCAGTTCCTTCAAATCTGCCAGCGGATCCAGAGCAGCTTCCAGGTTTTTAAGCAGCTCGCCTGAAAACTCCTTCAAAATCTGTTTGATATACGGAAGCATCGCCAGTGAATTGCCAAACGCGATGAGATCGCGCGGATTTGCCGTCCGGTAACTGATGCGTCCGATCAGACGTTCGAGATCGTAGATCGGATTCAGATATTCGCACAGCTCCTCGCGGCTGATATAGTTCATGTTCAGCTCTTCGATCGCATTCTGGCGGCGCAGGATCTCCTCCCGGCTGATGAGCGGCTGCTCCACAAGTGTCCGCAGCATACGGGCGCCCATCGCCGTTTTCGTCTTATCAAGCACCCAGAGAAGTGTGCCCCGCTTCTGCTTTTCCCGGAGCGTCTCAGTAAGCTCCAGGTTCCGGCGCGTGGACGTATCCAGCATCATAAACTGTCCAGTCGTATAGACAGTCAGGCGCGTCAGGTGTTCCAGTGTATTTTTCTGCGTCTCATACAGATACTGCAGGACAGCACCCGCCGCGATCGCGCCCGTCTCATAGTCTGCCAGTCCCAACGCTTCCAGGTGCTCTACATGAAAATGTTCCCGCAGGATTCTCCGGCAGGAATCATCAGAAAAGAACCGATTTTCAAGTGCTGAGATCACGGCGTTTAACCGTACTTTCAAGTCCTCTAAATCGATTCCTGACATGTAAAAAGCCTCGTTGCAGATAAGCTCCGACGGCGAAAATTTATAAATTTCATCTAACAGACTGCGCTCGTTGCGAACCTCCGTCACAAGATAGTCGCCCGTGCTGACATCAACCGTCGAAACGCCGAATACACCGTCTATGTATACAATTCCCATCAGGTAATTGTTTTTTGATTCCTCCAGAACCTGTGAATTTGTCAGGGTTCCCGGCGTCACCACCCGGATTACCTCCCGCTTCACAAGTCCCTTTGCCTGTTTCGGATCCTCCATCTGCTCTGCGATGGCGACCTTATATCCTTTCTGGACGAGACGGCTCAAATAACCCTCTACGGCATGATAAGGAACGCCGCACATAGGCGCGCGTTCCTCCAGTCCGCAGTCTTTTCCAGTCAGGGTAAGTTCCAGTTCTTTCGAAACAGTCTGGGCATCCTCAAAAAACATCTCATAGAAATCGCCAAGACGATAAAACAGAATACAGTCCGGATACTGTTTTTTCGTCTCCAGATAATGAGTCATCATTGGTGAAAGTGCCACAATTTACCTCTCTTCATCGCGATCTGCCCGTTTTCCGGCACTTCACTCATCTGTATGCCAGACCAGACAGACCGCTGTCGTTTTATTTTAGTTGAATTTCGGATCCGTCGGATCCCAGGTCTGCTGATCGGAGATCGGTACCAGCTCCGGCTTATCAAATGGAGATGCTACATTGGCATCCTCGTATACCTGTACAGTCGTTCCCAGATGGCAGTTATCATATACCCACTTGGAGTTTCTACAGTTCAGGCGTACACAGCCTAAAGAACGGGAGACACCCAGACCATTATAGCCGACGGTCAGAAGGTTATTCTCATTCGGGGTTGCGTATGTAATCGAATGGAACAGGAATCCCTGTGTGATACGGGTTGCATACTGGGTGTAAGTATCATTTACCATCAGTCTCCAGCGATATTTCTCCGGTGTCTTGAAAGTTCCAATCGGTGTATCATCACCGACGGAGGTCAGCATCGCTTTCACTGGAATAATATATCCGTTATTGCCGTCTTTTGCATAAACCGTCAGGCAGTTCAGTGTCTTATTTACCTTCAGGAGATAATCGGACTGCTTGCCAATCAGGCTGTCTACGTCCTGAACCAGACGACCGCAGGAGTCAAAGTAGAACTTGTAACCATCGATATACTGCCAGCCGGTCTTTGCGTAGCCATTTTCAAAATAATAACGTACAAAGTCATCGGAAAGCCAGCCGTTATATACGCTTCCGTCCTCATTGAACATAACCGTTGCATTTTCTGCTACGCTCAGTCTGCTGGAAGCAGCTGATTTGTAGCGCGGTGCTGCACTCTGCGGACCTGCGCTTCCCTTCGGAACTAATACGACTTCAATCGAAAGGATCTTCTCGCCGATATCCACGGTACCAGCCACTTCGCCGTTCTTCGCATATCCCATCTTGCCCTGACCACTGGATGTAACGCTATAGTAAACATCGTACATCTTCTCAGCCTGACCGGAAAGCTGAATCTGGATCGCCTCTACCCAGCTTCCAGAACCAACCACACCGGTCTGGATGCCGTCATGGTACCACCACAGATAACCGCCTGTGTTGGTATATGCACGGTAGGACACGCCGCCGATCCCCTCAAAGTTTTTCAAATCCATCGCAAATGCAGAAATATCGCCTTCCGCATTATACAGATAATTGACGCCGACATGAAGTGCCGTGTTCTCATCCTGCTGCCCGGTTCCCTGGTTGAACTGCTCTGCCGATGTTGACGAACCGGTGTTTGGCATACCGACTGTACCGTTTGCAATGTCATCTGCCGGTCCTGCATATGCGACGGAAGCACTTCCTGCCAGCATGAAGGCTGACAGCAGAACCGTCAATCCTTTATAATGCTTTTTCATAAATTTATCCTCCTTAATCTACCAGGGATCCCATATAGTAAAATCCCTTGGATTCCTTCAGATATACTTTAACAATTTTACCAATCAGCTCTTTTCCACCTGGGAAATGAACGATTGTGTTATTGGACATACGTCCGGTTACCAGTCCCTCCACGTGACTGTCCGGTTCCTCCACCAGAACCTCCTGCACCGTATGGACATCTCGTCCACAGACCTGTGCGGAAATCGCCTGTACCTCTGCGAGCAGACGGTCGAAACGTTCTTTGACAACTTCTTCTGGAACCTGATTTTCCATCGCTGCCGCCGGAGTTCCGGTGCGCTTCGAATAAATAAAGGTAAATGCACTGTCGTAGCGGACTTTCCGCACAACCTCCAGTGTCTCCTCGAAATCTTCCTCCGTCTCTCCCGGAAATCCAACGATGATATCCGTCGTCAGGGAAATATCCGGTACCGCCTTGCGGATGCGCTCTGTCAGTTCCAGATACTGCTCCTTCGTGTAATGGCGGTTCATCTTCTTTAGGATCTCGCTGCTGCCCGACTGAAGCGGCAGATGCAGATGGCGGCAGATCTTCTTGGAAGATGCCATCACTTCGATCAGCTCATCCGACAGATCCTTCGGATGGGAGGTCATGAAACGGATCCGTTTAAGCCCCTCAATCCGCTCTACCCGGCGCAGAAGTTCTGCAAAGGTAATTGGAGATTCCAGGTTCTTTCCGTAGGAATTGACATTCTGCCCTAACAGCATGATCTCCACGACGCCGTTCTTAACCAGCTCTTCAATCTCACGGATGATGTCCTCCGGCGCACGGCTGCGCTCGCGTCCGCGCACATACGGGACGATGCAATAGCTGCAGAAATTGTTGCAGCCAAACATGATATTAACGCCAGACTTAAATGTATATTTGCGCTCCGACGGCAGATCCTCAACGATCTTATCAGTTCCTTTCCAGATATCGATGACCATCTTCCCCGTCTCAAAGCGCTGTTCCAGCAGCTCTGCCAGTTTATATACATTGTGTGTGCCGAAAATCAAGTCCACAAAGCGGTAGCTCTTCTTTAATTTCTCTACAACCTCCGGCTCCTGCATCATGCAGCCGCAGAGTGCGATCATCATGTGCGGATTCTTTTTCTTGAGACTGTGAAGATACCCTAAACGTCCATACACGCGCAGGTTCGCATTTTCACGGACTGTACATGTATTGTAGAGGACGAAATCCGATTCCTCACTGGTTCCTTCCACAAATCCTGCTTCCAGCAGAATACCGAGAAGCTTTTCTGAATCGTGTGCATTCATCTGACACCCGAACGTCGAGATAAAGCAGGTCAGCGGACGCCCCAGTTTGTCCGAAATCTCCTGTACCTTCTGGCGGCAGAGTGCCATATAATACTGCTGGCGATCCGGTTCCTGCTGCGGTATACCGCCCACCGGAATCTGACATTTGTCAGACACAAACACGCCTGCTGCGGATTCGGACGAATCGTTTGTATGTAAATCCATAAATTGTATTGCTCCTTACTATTCTTTCATTATCCTAATAATCCTAATATTTCATACATTAGATAATATTACTATATGGCGCTCATTTTCGCAAGTCCCATTCCTGCCAGAATCCTTTCCAGTTTCTTACAAAATATTCCGGTTCATGTATCTGGAAGCAAAAACAGAGTTTACCACACGGCTGCTCTGTTCCTGTATGCCTTTGATATGTTTCTGCTTCGCGCGAGTGCGCCAGACATTACAAAACTTTAATTGTCTGCTCCGGTGTCACAATATATGCCATTTTTTTATCGTGCTTTTCGGTTTCAAATGCCGGAAACAACTGGAATCCATAGCAGATCCCCACCGCCATATGGTCCGGTTCTGCCGCAAAAAAGCGGTCATAATACCCCGCCCCATAACCGATGCGGTTTCCGTCCTTGGAAAACCCTACGCCAGGCGTGATCACCAGCGCTTTCGGCGCATCTGCCTCCTGACATCCGTCCGCCGGTTCCGGGATGCCATATGCCCCCGCCACAAGCTGGCTCCGATCTGTGACATAGAAAAAACGCATCTCACGCCCAAACACCCGCGGCAGCGCTACCCGGCAGCCGCGCTTTAACAGCTCGTCAATCAAATATTCCGTACTTGCCTCACCGCGCACACTCGTATAAGCATACACTGCCGTCCCGGCTGATGGAAAGAGGGGGTGGAGACGTTCTAACAACGCCTCATCCCATCGTTGTTTTTTTTCTGGCAGCAGAGTCCGGCGTTTTTGAAGGACATATGCGCGAATCTCCTGTTTTGATATCTGCGATCCAGATGAATGAATAACCATCTCTTCTACCCTTCAATTAATTCTTCGTATCCGTAACGCCGCCGTATTTCTTACCCAGATCCGTAATAGAACCGTCTTTCTCTTTAATCAGTATCGAATTTAACTGTCCTCGCATATTTCCACGGATTGACTCAATGTACTCCTTCCGAAGCGCTGCCTGCTCTTTTTTCTCTTCTTCGGTCAATCCAACTGCCTGGCTCTTATGATATAACGTATTAATACGGTCAATTCTTTCCTGTTTCATCTATCATTTCTCCTCTTATAATGCTTGTTTCTTCGCAGCTACAGGCAGACATCCTTACTATAAAGCCTAAAGCCGCTGAACCATTCTCTCTCACAATTTAATTTTGGGGATAGCATACTTCGCGATAATTGCCTCTGCCGTCTTCATCCCATCCATCGCCGCCGAGGTAATACCGCCCGCATATCCAGCGCCTTCGCCGCATGGGTAAATGCCCGCGATCGTGCTGCTCTCCATCGTCGCGTGGTCACGCGGAATCCGCAGCGGCGAGGAGGTCCGGCTCTCTACTCCGGCAAAAACCGCATCCTCGCGGTCAAAGCCATGAATCACATGTCCAAAATGTTCCATTCCCTCTAACATCGCTGCCGAAAGCGCTTCCGGCAGCACCTCCCGCAGATTTCCAAATGCAAACTGCCCTTCAAACTGTGGTGTCACTGCTCCAAATCCCGTTGAAATCCGGTTTTCCCGGAAATCTCCATAAAGCTGTACCGGGATTTTTCCGCCGCCGCAGCGGTATGCCGCTTCCTCCAGCTGACGCTGGAACGTCACGCCGCCAAGTGTGCCCGGCTGTGGAAAATCCTCCGGTGTAACGGTCACAATCAGAGCGCTGTTTGCGTTTGCACCGGCACGATCGTGGTTGCTCATGCCGTTGATTGCCAGCCGTCCCGGCTCTGAGGATGCATCCACAACAAAGCCGCCCGGACACATACAGAAAGAATACACGCCCCTGCCTCCGGAGGTCTGTGCCGTCAGCTTATAGCTGGCAGCCCCCAGATTCCCGGCCTCTTCCCGTCCGTACTGGCTTAAGTTGATCTGCGTCTGTGGGTGCTGGATCCGCAGTCCCACCGCAAATGCCTTTGCCTGCATGTCGAGCGGTTTCTCTGCCAGCATCGCAAACGTATCGCGGGCGCTATGCCCGATCGCCAACACCAGTGCCGATGCCGGAATCTCCTCCACCGTCCGTCCTGCCTCCGACGTGCCTTTACGGGCACTGACGCGGATGGAACACAAATGACCATTCTGTGTCTCAAAGTCCTCCAGACGGCAGCCAAACCGTACCTCACCGCCCAGACTCTCTATCTCACTTCGAATATTCTTTACCACCGTCCGCAGAACATCCGTTCCAACGTGCGGCTTGTTCACATAGGTAATCGCCGGATCCGCGCCCGCCTGCGCCAAGATTTTCAGCACTTCCTTATTCCGCCCAGACGGATCCTTGACTAGCGTATTCAGCTTTCCATCTGAAAACGTACCGGCACCGCCCTCGCCGAACTGCACATTGCACTCCGGATCCAGCGTTCCATCTGTCCAATAGCGTGCAACCGCCTTTGCACGGCTGTCCGCATCCAGCCCCCGTTCCAGAATAAGCGGGCGATATCCGGCACGCGCCAACATCAGACCACAAAACATACCTGCCGGACCAAAGCCCACGATTACCGGTCGTTCCCGAAGCGGCTCTATTCCCGGATCAGGCAGGCGGTACGCCTCTTCCTTTCGGATCTGCACATTTACACTGCGCGCACGTTTGACAATCGCCGCCTCTTTCCCTGCCACTGCAACATCTAATGCATATAAATAGTACAGATCTGGCTTTTTGCGCGCATCCAGAGACTGGCGCACCAGCTTCACCGACTGTATCTGATCTGCCGATACTCCCATCATTTTGGCAGTTTTCTTGCGAAGATCCGCCTCACTGTGGCTGACCGGCAGTTTTACCTGATTTACTCGTATCATTTATCTGACTCCCTTCCAGCACATTTTCCAGCTGCTGCACCGCTGCTCCACGCCCACTGGAGATTATAACCGCCGCAGATGCCATCGACATCCAGAATCTCCCCGGCAAAATATAACCCTTTTACCTTCTTCGATTCCATCGTCTGTGCGTCAACCTCCCGCACATCGACGCCGCCGCAGCAGATCTGTGCCTGTTCAAAGGAATTTGTACCGTTCACGCTGACCTCAAACCGGCAGAGCAGATCCCCCAGCGTCTGAATCTGTGCCTCTGTCAGGCTGCCAACCGTCCGATCTGGCCGGATTCCTGCCTGTTTTAAAAACAGAGCTGCCAGTTTTTTATGTATCCAGCCGGAAAAAAAGTCCTCCACCTGCCGTTCTTTCAGGCGCTCACTCCGCTCTTTTAATATCCGGCGTGTCTCCGTTTCCGGGCATTCCGGATAAAAATTGAGTACCGCCCGTACATCCCGTCCCTCATCGAGCGCGCGCGCCGCAAAGCGGCTGACCTGGAAAACCGGAATCCCCGAAATACCATAATCCGTAAGCTGCACCTCGCCCTTGTCCTCCGCCAGCTTTCTGCCATCGCTGTAGAGTATCACAGAGGCATCCGCGCGTACTCCGGCGAGCTGTTTAAAGAACTTTTCCGGGCAACGAAGCTGAACCAGTGCCGGAAGCGGCTTGATGATATGGTGTCCCAGCCGTTTCGCCAGCTTATATCCGCTTCCATCCGAACCTGTACCCGGTGCCGCCTTGCTGCCGCACGCCAGAATCAGCGCCTCGCCCGAAAAGCTCCCCTGGGACGTCTTCACTTCAAACCGGTGTTTCGCATCTTCGCGCGGCGTGATCGAGAAAACTTCACATTCCGTCACCACCTGAACCGACTCCCGCGCAAGTCCCAGACGGAGTGCATCTAAAACAGCGCTTGCCTGCCCGGAATATGGATACAGATATCCGTCCCGTTCCCGCGTCAAAACGCCGAGATCCTCAAAATATTCCAGTGTCATCGGAAGCGTAAACGCCCCAAGCGCCTTCCATGGAAAATCCGGCTGACCACTGCGGTAGCAGAACGGCTCCTGCAAACGGTTTGAAAGGTTACAGCGTCCATTGCCGGTAGACAGAATCTTCTTGCCGACCCGGTCTTTATGTTCCAGCAGAACCACCTGAGCGCCCTCCCTGGCAGCAAAAATGGCAGCCGTCATTCCGGCTGCTCCCGCTCCCACTATGATTACTTTATTCTGACTCATCCCTATTTCCCTTCCTGACCGCTTACTTCGTACCGTTCATACGCGGACTTTCTTCTTTGTTTTTTGACTGTATTATAATCACATCTAACTGCTGAAAGACTCCAGATAGTGAAACACATCCGTCATTGTGTCGAACCAGACTCCTTCCAGCAGTTTTTCCTGTTCTTCCACGGAAAATTCTGAGAGCGGCATATGGGTCTGGAAACAGACTTCTCCGCTTGTTCCGTCAAAGATAAGCAGCATCCCATCCTCCGCCGTCAGACAATAACCGGATTGTTTCTCCGCCACTTCCGGTTCCGGGTTCAGAACCGCATTATTCTCCGGCATCCGCTCTGACTCATACACGCGCCCCGGTACCGGTTCCGCCCGCCGTGGACGGTACCACCAGAGCCCTGCCGCCAGAAGCAGAAGCATTGCAAAACAAAAAAGCGCCGCAAACAGTATTCCCTGATATTTTCTCATAATAAGGATACCTCCTGTTGTGTATCCTTATTATTCACTTTTTTCTAAATTTTAATCATAGCTAAATTTCTAACCCTACATCAGATGCAGCTTCCGGCAGATGCGTGTGAGTTTCCGTCCCATCGGCATCGAATACATCTCATCTTCCTCGATACAGTGCAGCTTGATAAGAAGCACGCCATATACCGCGACCGCCACAAGCACCGCCAGCAGCGTTCCCAGCACATTGCTGTGGATCACCAGCGTAACCCCACGGTACACGCCATATGCCGCCGCGCCCATAAATGCTGCGCTGATCGCCGGCAGCAGGAAGGTCTTGACCATCTCCTGGCGGTAACCAAGTGTGTTGCGGATCGCGATCGCATTTAAAATGCACATAAAGAGCGCAAATAAAATACTTGCAAATACCATACTGTAGATACCCATATTGAAGATTATCAGCATAATATACAGCGCAATCACGTGTAATGCCAATGAAATCAGGGCGTTCCGCACCGGAACATTCATCCGGTTCAGTCCCTGTAAGATTGCATTGGTAACCGTCGAAAGCGACAGGAAGATAACGGCTGAAGCGCCAATCATCATCATACGGATCGCTTCCGCATTGTTGCCGCCCCGGAATAACAGGTTATTGACCGGCGCTGAAAGTACCGTCAGCCCCACCGCCGACGGAATCGCAATCAGCATAGCAAACCGGATCGCAAGGGCTGTCTTCTCAATCGCCGCCTTTCGATCCTTACGCGCTATTGCACCGGACAGCGAAGGAATCAGCGACGAGGACAGTGAGTTCGCCATCGCAAGTGGGACGTGTACCAGCAGCATATATTTGTTGTTGTAGATACCCCAGAGGGCTAAAAACTCTTTGCCGCGTCCCAGCGACTCCATGCCGTGCGCCATGATACCGTTGTCAATAACCGAGTTAATATTGTAAACACCCGAGCTTACGATAACCGGAATAACGGTAAAGAAGAAGATTCTCGAAATCTGACGGTAGGAATCCACACTACCGCTCCGATCCTTGGCAATCCGCCGTTTTGCCGTCGGACGGTAGAGTAAAAACAATACCAGCACAAATAACAGGGCTGCAAACGCGCCGCTTCCTGTGCCGATCGTACCGCCTGCCGCGCCAAATGCCTGTGCATATCCATCTTTTCCATATACTTTCGCTGTATCCAGTCCCACCTTGAAAAGGACGCTGGCGGCCACCACACTGATAATCGCGTTGACCACCTGCTCCAGGATCTGGGAGATCGCCGTAGGAATCATCGTTCCATGTCCCTGGAAATAACCGCGCAGTACGCCCAGATACGCCATGATCCAGATCGTTGGCGCAAGTGTGCGGAGTGCATACACGCAGAACGGCGTGTTAAACAAGGTCGTTGCAAAAAAGCCTGCAAAATTCCAGGTAATAAAGCATGCCAGACCACCTACGACCGTCGCATAGACAAGCGCCGCCCGCAGAACACGGTTCATATTGCGGTACTGCCCTTTCGCAAGGCGGGCCGCTACCATCTTCGACACCGCCAGAGGCAGACTGTACGATGAAAGGATCAGCATGATATTATATACGTTGAATGCCGTCGAATAATATCCCATGCCCTCATCGCCGATGATATTCGTCATCGGAACGCGGTACAGAATACCGATCAGACGCACAATGATACCGGCAACTGCCAGGATCGTACCCTGAATGACAAAATTTTCTTTCCTCACCGGAACCGCTTCCGGCTTCCGGCTGCTTCCTGACCGGTTACGGCTTCTGCCCGCACTTTCCCGGCTGCCTCCGGCTGCTTCTTCTCTACGTCCTGCCGTGCGCTGCCGGCTGATTATCTCTCTTTCTGTCTCTTCCCGCATTCCGGGTTTTCTTCTACTCCGTCTGTTCTCCATAGAATTCCGCCTTATCCATACGGTCATTCGGAAGGATGCAGACCCAGGTCTTGCCCGGATTCAGCTTGATTTCCTGACCGTCCATATCGTAATACTTTGTGACGCCGTAAGCGCCGTCTTTTTCCCAACGAATCAGAATGCCGTGTCCATTTGTAAAATAATACCCCGTCGCCGGTGTATGGACATCAATATCCAGATATTCCGTCGGTTTATAATATTTCCACAAACAGTATTGGAAAATAATATTTTTAACCGCTATCTGTCCTTCATCTCCCATATGCGGACCGCCATACTGATACCGGTAGTACAGCCCGTCCTCCGGGTGATACTCAAACCAGGGATTGCTTAACTGATAACCTGGCACTACTTTGACCGCTGCGATACCATCCTCAAAGCACACCGGCGCACTCTCCGGCGCAAAAGTATAATGCCCCTCATAGCTCTCCGGATACGCATCCGCATAACCGCTCGCCTCGATCGCCTGGCGCAGCTTTGGTCCCGATGCATAGGCATTGTGCGGGGTCTTCCGATCCTTGGTCCGGAAATACGCAGATACCCCATTACCTTTGATTCCGTCTAAATGTTCCATCTGCTCCAGATACGGAAGTGCAAACGTATTCTGCCCATAATGTGCATAGACTGCCTCAAATTCCCTTGCAAAAAAAGTATAGTATGGGCGGCAGCTCCGGACGGAACCGATCCGGTCCAGATCGTCATAGTCCTCTATCAGTGCCATATATCGGTTCATGCTGCCTTCCACCGGTGCCTCATAGACCACTCCGGCATGGTTGATGCCATACTGCGGAAGCGCCGCCTTGTCATTGCTCATCATGATTGCAAGCGGACGGCGGTTCGCCTTTGCGACATCGGTCCATTCCCCGGTCAGATAACTCTGTATCTTCCCGTCTTTTTCGCAGCGTTCCTCCGACTCTGCTTCCGGCTGCGTTTCGACCTCCGTCTCTGTATTTAAGGACAGCTCGCGTGTCTCCTCCTGTGTCTCTGCTGCCGTTACCGATATTTCTTTGTGAGCGGAACAGCCTGACAGCCAGCAGACTGCCATCAGAGTCAGTGCCAGTGCCCTTATTTTCCAACTGTTTTTTTTCATTCCGCACTTCCCCCATCACATCCCCATATGCCTCATTTCCCGAATGGGCTCTTCCCTTTCCCTCCGGTTCTTTTCTCTGCTTTTAGCGCGTATATCCTTTGCCAGCCAGGATTTCCTCCTGTTTTTTCTCCATCACAAGGCGTTCGTCATCTTCCATATGATCGTAACCGCACAGGTGCAGCATACTGTGTGCCACCAGGAACGCCAGTTCGCGCTCCTTAGAATGACCGTATTTCTCCGCCTGCTCGTCTACCTTATCGATCGAGATCACGATATCGCCCAGAAGAAGTTCGCCCGTCTCCGGGTTAAAATAGTCCTCTGACTGCTCTTCCAACCGTTCAAAATCGGACGGCACATCGTAATCACCCATTGGAAAAGAGAGGACGTCGGTTGCCCGGTCGATTCCTCGGAATTCCTTATTAATACGATGAATCTCCTCATCATTTGTCAGGACTACATTGACCTCCGCCTCATACGGGCATTTTTCATAATCGAGCGCCGCAACCACGATCTCCTCGATGATCGGACGGTAATCTATCTCCCACTCCCGCTCTGCTTCATATTCGATCTGGATTGTCATCTGTTCTTTCTTCCTCCATCTTTCCGGTCACGCGTCCCGGAACTATTTCTCCGGAAACCGCGGGACGCATCCGCATCTTTTTTCTCATACGCATCGTATGCCTCTACGATCTTCTGTACCAGCGGATGGCGGACTACATCGCTGCTGGTCAGATAGCAGAAACCAATATCGTCAATTTTCTTGAGTACATGAATCGCCGTATCCAGTCCGGACGCAGCTCCGGCAGGCAGATCCTTTTGCGACTGGTCGCCCGTCACGATCACCTTGGAACCAAAGCCGATACGTGTCAGGAACATCTTCATCTGTGCCGGGGTCGTATTCTGCGCCTCATCGAGAATGATGAACGCATTATCCAGGGTACGACCACGCATGTACGCAAGCGGCGCCACCTCAATCAAGCCCTTCTCAGAATTGTGCAGGTAACTTTCTGCCCCCATAATCTGATACAGCGCATCGTAAAGCGGACGCAGGTACGGATCGATCTTGCTCTGCAGATCGCCCGGCAGAAAACCCAGTTTTTCCCCCGCCTCGATCGCCGGACGCGTCAGGATGATCCGGCTTACCTCGCCACTCTTAAATGCCTGTATCGCCATCGACATCGCCAGATACGTTTTTCCGGTACCCGCCGGACCGATGCCAAATACAATCATCTTCTTGCGGATCAGGTCCACGTACTGTTTCTGTCCCATCGTCTTCGGTTTGACCGGCTTGCCCGTGATCGTCCGGCAGATGATATCCTTATCGATCTCGAGAATCTGATCGTCCTTCTCCGTGAAGGACAGCGACAGGGCGTAATCAACATTCTGCTCGGTAACGGTATTGCCGCGCTTGGAAAGCTCTAACAGATTGTTGAACACACTCTTCGCCTGCCGGATCGTCTGCTCCGGACCGATGATTTTCAGCGCGCCGTCGCGTGTGATCATCGTCACGTGCAGCGTCCGCTCAATCTTTTTCAGATACGCGTCAAACTGTCCGCATACATTCCGCTCATGTTCCATCGGAATATCAATCATTGTCTCTATTATGCTCATTCCTTTGCTGTTCTCCTTGTGTCACAACTTGAATCGGCTCCTCCGTCTGAAGCCGTACCTCAAAATGGCAGACTCCGCCATTTATTAGTATTCTACCATCACTTGCCATAATATGTACACCTTTTTCGATCAATTTTTCTTCCGTCTCCTTTTGAAATGCCGCTGACAGCGCCGCAAGCTCTGGTTCTGTATACCTTTTTTCGCAGACAGACGTCTCCCGGTACTCACTCCACCCGACAGAAAGCGGCAGATAAAAATCAAGCGGGAGCCGCAATTTCCGGTACTCCGTCCGGATCGTCCAGGCAGGTTTCATCCGCCTGCTTCGTCTGAAAAAGCCCCACTGCTCCGCCATATCGAATGTATGTTCTATCATATCATAAAATTCTGGAATTTTCCAGTAAAATGTGTGTGTTCCTGCTTCCAAAGCAATTCCGTATCGTTTCTTTCCCGTTTCCGTCCGCATTTCCCTCCAGAGCGGAAGCTCCTTTCTCCCGACCCGCTCCCGGATCCCATATATATCCGCATCCGCCCGCACCCGGTAAGAGGAAATTTCTTCGCCTCCATCATCTGTGATCGGCACCGTTCCCGACACCAGAAGCTGCCCCTTTTCCACCGTATCTCCCGCCTGCACAAGCGGGATTCCGCTCCGGACGACTACCGACGTGATCCGCGCGTCGGATGCCGCCGCCAGATCGCACGCCTCGCCGGACTCCACTTCCTGACGGACCGGAACCTCGCTCTCCCGCAGGCGGATGAAAAGGCGCGTCCCATGCAGGCGCACCGACACCCAGGTGATATCTTCAAATGACTCCCGCAGTTCTTCCTCCAGCCTCGCACAGGAAATCCGCTTCTTGGGAATTCCCTCTTCAATCTGCAGCGTCTGGAGGTAATGATTCAGCTCACTTTCGGTATAACGCCGGTTTCCGCTCCAGTCGATCTCCCAGATAAATTGTGCCAGAAACAATAATAACAGAAAAAAAAGGACGAAGCTGACCGCCCACCCTTTCCGTTTCCGGTTCCGCCAGAGAAACACCGGCAGCCCACGCTTTTCAACGATATGCAGACGGACTCCCGCTTTTCTTGCCAGTGGCGCACACCGCTTAAAATCGCGGATTTCCATATAAAACAGCAGATTTTCCTGCTCTTTTTTTACCTGCCAGACATTTAAACCTGCCAGCGTACAGAGATTCAGGAATCTCTCCGGGGAGGTGCCGCGCATGTTAAGCCGCACTATCCCATGTAGAAGGTGTCTTACCTTCGCCATACTCATTCCTCACAGCACCCCAAATTCGACAGACACAATCTGCCCCGTGACCCGCAGATTATCGCGGTCATAATACTCAATCGAAAGCCCCTTCCCCTTGATAGTAAGCCGGGTGTTCTTTCCCGTCAGCCGCAGCATTTCGTCGGAAAAAAAGAGAATGCTCCTGTAATTTTCCACCACAGCCGCCCGACTGCCGGTAAAATACAGAAGCATCTCTCCGAGAACGACGTCCTCCGGCAGATGGAGCGCCGAAACGATCGCTTTTTTCTGTCTGCCAAACAAGCGCCTACCGCCTATTTCATTGTTATTATCTAATATATGTAGGAAAGCAGAAACTATGCCGTTTACCGTTTTCCCGTCAAACCCACTATCATTTCCAGCAGCCGCGGCACACAGTAAATCAACGGCAATGCATACCGCAGGGAAACCACCGGTCCCAGCAGAAGCGTTCCCCAGCAGCCGAGCAGAAGCATCATCGGAAGGATTTCATACGCCCGGCGCTTCCAAACTGCAAATCCTGCCGCAAACAGCATCAGCCAGAACGGAAATGCCTGGTTTAGAAGCACCGACAGCATCGGAACCGACTGGAATGCCGGTGTCAGCGTTGCCTCCCTCAGCCAGTCCGAAAGCGCCTGAAAATGGCTGTTCCGCGTGATATGCAGGATATTTAAATCATCTTCCAGGTACGCCCCGTCGTATAAAATATAGCTGATCCAGTACTGATTGTCTCCTATATACCAGTACCCCCAGTTTCCCATCAGAAATGAATCCAGATAGATATCCGGATGTCGCTTCCCGATTTCCGCCCAGGTCCGCACGAAACGCCCCATATCTGCCTGCATCACTTCCGTATGGAACCCACTTTTCACCGGATCCGCATTGACACGGACATACTCACTGAGCGCCTGCGGATCAATCAGCGTCTCGATATATTTCTTTTCCTCCGGTGCCAATTCCTCCGGGACTTCATGATATATGCGCGCCAGCTGCTGCATTGGCACGCACAGCATCTCCCTCGCATCGCCCTTTCCCACACCGAACGCCGTTGGAATCGGACCGGATAAAACATACCATAAAGCTGCCACCAGCAGAGCTGCCCCGATAAACCGGTTTCTGCGATACACTTTTTTTCGTAGAAACAGGCAGACTGCCAAGACAAAAAACAGGAATACATAGATTCCCTGATTCCGGAACAGGCACATGAAAAGCACACTCACAAAAAAGAGCAGCCAATCACCCGTCTTTCCCACTTCTTTCCGAGAACCTGTTCCGTTCGGATTTTTCTCTTTATCCAGCTCTCTTTCTTTATCCAAATCCTCTTTCTTCTGGCACATTCCCCGCCAAAAATGCTCCGGATCCTCCGCCAGGCAACATGCCGTATCAAATGCCAGCAGGAAAAATGCACCAAAGAGCACATCCTTCGTCGTGACAAAGGAAAAGACCGTCAGATACGGATTCAGGATCCAGAACGTCCATGAAGCAACGCAGAGCCATCGCGGTGCCCGCCGCGCTTTCATCCGGCACAGACACAGGGAAAATACCGCACTCATAAAAAACGACTGCGACAGCGCATACAGCGCCATCCCTGCCTGATAGGTATGGAACAGACGCCCCGCAATCTTCATGCAGAGTCCCAGATATAGCGTGTGAATTAATGGATGGTGGGTTGTCAGCGGCAGTTTTCCATAAAACTGAAGGAGCTGCGCGGACGCATCGTAAGAATAAATGCCCGGATAAACCGCCAGAAAAACCGGAAGATAGACGCACCAGGAGAGAAACATCCATTTCAGCCATGTCCCCAAATCCAAATTTTTCGCTGCGCGCTGTTTCGATTCCCGTCCCTGGCTTTCCACATCGCGGCTGCTTCCCTGGTCTTCGCAGTCTTTCTCCCTCCGTGCTTGCGTCCGTTTCTGGTAACTGTTCACAGGCAGGAATTTTCCGAACTGAAAATCCCGTATCTCAGGCCAGCCACGCCCCAAAGCATCCAGTCCCACACAAATCGCCCAGACCATCACCGTCATACACACCACCCAGCCCGCCAACTGTCCCAAAAACTGACCCGCCGTCCGGTAAATCAGCTCATTGCGGCTGTAACGGATTCCCAGAAGAATCATTAGCCCCATCAAAATACCCAGCACAAGGCTGACTGCTGCCAGGCGCCGATCCGCAATATATTGTTTCAATCCCTTTCCCCGTCTCTCATTTTCCTGCTTCTCTCTCATGCCCCTCACTCCATCATCCGCCACATCGCATTTCTTCTCTTTCTCCTATTGCACAAAAAAGTCCTGGTTCATATGAAAACCAGGACTTTTGCGTTACTTAATTGTATTTGCGTTTTCTAGCAGCTTCGGATTTCTTTTTACGACGAACGCTCGGTTTCTCGTAATGCTCTCTTTTCCGAATCTCCTGCTGGATACCAGCCTTAGCACAGTTTCTTTTGAATCTGCGTAAAGCGCTGTCCAGACTCTCGTTATCTTTAACGATTACATTTGACATAGCTCACACCTAACCTCCCTCCAGTTGTGTAATAAGTGCATATTAATACAACTGTATGGGTATTTTTTTAGCACTAAAAAGATTATATCATAAAAAAATGATACGTCAACAACATTTTACATTTTTTTATGATTTTTTTATTTTACTTGCTCTGCTACTACTTCTGCCGCTTTTTCAAGGGCTGCTGCAATACCAGACGGATTCTTTCCGCCAGCCTGTGCCATGTTCGGACGACCACCACCGCCGCCGCCGACAAGACCTGCGATTGCTTTGATTAAGTTTCCAGCATGTGCACCCTTCTTCATCGCACCGTCAGTTACAGAAGCCATCAGGCTTACCTTGCCATCCAGAGTAGATGCAATCAGAACAACGCCGTCGCCCAGCTTCTCTTTCAGCTGATCGCCCAGATTACGCAGACCGTTCATGTCTACATCCTTAACCTCAACTGCCAGCAGCTTCACGCCGTTTACATCCTGTACCTGGTTCATAACATCGCCCAGAGAGTCGTTCGCCAGCTTACTTTTTAACTTCTCGTTCTCTGCGTGCAGAGTCTTGATCTCCTCTAACATGGACTCAATCTTGCTGCTCAGTGCCGCCGGAGTGGTCTTTGCCAGTTTCGCCGCCTCATGCAGCTCATTCTCTACCTCTTTGTAGTGGTTCATCAAACCGGTGGAGGTCAGCGCCTCGATACGGCGGACGCCTGCTGCAATGCCAGCCTCAGAGAGAATCTTGAAGGATGCAATTGTGCCTGTGTTGGATACGTGCGTACCGCCGCAAAGCTCGGTGGAGAAATCCCCCATCTTGACAACACGGACTTTCTCGCCGTACTTCTCGCCAAACAGTGCCATCGCGCCCGTCTTCTTTGCCTCATCCAAGGACATAACATCGGTTACAACCGGCAGGGATGCTGCAATCTCATCATTTACAATCTTTTCAACCTTCTCTATCTCCTCTGGAGTCATCGCAGAGAAATGAGTAAAGTCGAAACGCAGACGGTCACGGGTTACCAGGGAACCAGCCTGCTCTACATGGCTACCAAGTACGGTACGCAGCGCTTTATGAAGCAGATGAGTTGCGGAATGGTTGCGGGAAGTCAGTTCACGGTTTTCCTTGTCAACCGACATGGTTACTTTTTCTCCCACCTCGAACATACCCTTTACTACAACACCGACATGACCGATCTTGCCACCCTGTAAATGAATGGTATCTTTTACTTCAAACACAGAGCCGTCCGGAGCGGTAATCTGACCGAAGTCACCCTCCTGACCACCCATGGTTCCGTAGAACGGGGTTTCCTTGGTGATAATTGTACCAGTCTGACCGTCAGTCAGTGCCTCTACAATCTCATCCTCGGTCGTCAGAACGGAAATCTCGGATTCCGCTGTCAGACGATCATAGCCAATAAACTCAGTTGTAATAGACGGATCGATGGACTGGTATACCGTAACATCCGCGCCCATATAGTTGGTCGTCTTTCTCGCCGCTCTCGCCTGTTCTTTCTGGCGTTTCATCGCTGCGTTGAAACCGTCCTCATCGATACCGAGACTCTTCTCCTCGAGAATCTCACGGGTTAAATCGATCGGGAATCCATACGTATCGTAGAGCTTGAATGCGTTGTCGCCGGACAGCACTTTCTCGCCCTTCTTGTTCATATCTTCTTCCATATCAGCAAGGATCGCAAGACCCTGATCAATGGTCCTGTTGAACTTATCCTCTTCCTCAGAAAGAACCTTGAAAATCATCGCGCTCTTCTCTTCCAGTTCCGGATAACCATCCTTGGAAAGGTCGATAACGGTGCGGGACAGAGCTGCTAAGAACTCACCCTCGATGCCAAGTTTTTTGCCATGGCGTGCTGCACGGCGCAGAAGGCGGCGCAGAACATATCCGCGTCCCTCGTTGGATGGCATAATGCCATCGGAAATCATGAAGGTGCAGGACTTGATATGATCCGCTACAATACGCAGAGAAATATCGGTCTCATGATCTTTCTGATATTCGGTATGTGCCAGCTCGCAGACACGGTCTAACAGAGCTTTGTTGGTATCAACCGTAAACAGGGAATCTACATCCTGTACGATCACTGCCAGACGCTCCAGACCCATTCCGGTATCAATGTTCTTGTGCTCCAGCTCGGTGTAGTTGCCGTGACCGTCGTTGTTAAACTGGGAGAATACATTGTTCCATACCTCCATGTAACGGTCACACTCGCAGCCTACAGTACATCCCGGTTTGCCGCAGCCGTATTTCTCACCACGGTCATAGTAGATCTCAGAACACGGACCGCACGGACCAGCGCCATGCTCCCAGAAGTTATCCTCTCTGCCAAAGCGGAAAATACGCTCTGCCGGAATACCCATCTCTTTGTTCCAGATATCAAATGCCTCGTCATCGCTCTCGAACACAGACGGATAGAGGCGATCCGGATCAAGTCCGACAACCTCGGTTAAAAATTCCCAGGACCAGTGAATCGCTTCCTCTTTGAAATAATCACCGAAGGAGAAGTTGCCAAGCATCTCAAAAAAGGTACCATGACGGGCAGTCTTACCGATATTCTCGATATCGCCGGTACGAATACATTTCTGACAGGTACATACTCTTGTTCTCGGCGGAATCTCCTGACCCGTAAAATATGGCTTTAACGGAGCCATACCAGAGTTGATAAGCAGAAGGCTGTTATCATTATGCGGAACCAGAGAGAAACTCTTCATTGCCAGATGTCCCTTGCTCTCAAAAAAGTCTAAGAACATCTTTCTAAGTTCGTTCACACCGTATTTTTTCACGTTGCTTCCTCCTATAGTTACTTCTATTTAAGTAAAATTTTCCTCATTCTTTATATCCTATCATAGGAATTTACATTTCGCAAGAGGTTTATCGGTACAAAAAGTGTACAAAAAGTGTGTAAAAATGGGACCCTTACCGCAATTCTATATGCCGCAAAAGTCCCATTTTCTAATTTTTTCACTACTCTGCCGGAAGATACGATTCATACAAATCCAAAAGCTCATACGCCCGATCCCGCGTCGAATTTGCCAGCGACGCCGTGTACTCGACATTTTCCATCGTGCCGCCCTTGTAGCGCTCCGCCGCCTGTTTCGCCGCCGTATCACGTTCCCGGATCCATCTGCGTTCCCGACCACGCAGCGTGTCTGTCTCCTCGTCTGGAAGCACCGCCATGATTGCCTGATAAATCTGATTTAATTCGGCATCCCAGAGCCGGTACTCATACGCGACCGCCTCCCGCATCGCGTCGGTCGTATTCGCACTTCCCGAATTTTCCAGGTTTTGAATCGTATTCTCGATCTCGCCCAGCCGGTTCCGGTAATCTTCCGCTGTCCGGTCCGAGCCTGCACCTGTCCCGGAGGACGCGCCTCCCGCAGGAGATACAATTCCATTTTCAACCGGGGACACAACCGCCCCTGTATTCACAGAATGATCCGACTCATCGCCCGCGCTCTGCTTCTCTGCCGCCTTAGCAGCCGCCCGATTATCTGCACGTTTTTCCTTTTGTTCACCTAAAGACTGGACAGAAACATCTCCTTCCGCCTGCATACAGGCTCTATCTTCTGTCCCCACGCTTTCCACATGCGCCATTTTTTTAGAAGATGGCTCCGGCGCATCCTCCGCCAGACCATTTTCCGCTGCTTCCGCCGCAAATGGTTCCGCCTCATACATCGCCTCCGGTCCGACCGTCAGGCTTCTCTCACTTCCCGCCTGCTCCCGGATATAACGCCGCGTTGCCGCCGTCGTCACAATCCCCAGCACCAGAATCAGACCGAGGGCAGCGATCATTCCTTTATTTTTCAAATTACTCTCAACCGCCTTTGCTATTCCTGTTCACTTGATAATTTTAAAATAGCACATTTAAGACGGTTTGAAAATAGATGATCGAAAGATGTAAACATATCGTAAGGGTTGTTATAGTAACTGCTCACATGTAGGAATTTTCTGAACTGAAAATTCCGTACAATACAGTTCCGGATGCAGATTTTGCCGATTTGGAATGCGAAGCATCGGCAAAATCCTGTTACTGGGCACACATGTGTGAACAATAACGAGCTATACCCCCGGATCCACCATCAGCTCGTCCCCATCCGCCGCCGAAGTAGCCAAAAAGTCACATCTCTCATTCTCCGGATGCCCATTATGCCCCTTCACCCAGAAAAACGAAATCTGATGGGGTTCCTTGGCAGCGAGCAGGCGCTTCCATAGATCTACATTCTTAACCTCCTCATTTTTGCCGCGTTTCCAGCCCTTTTTGATCCAACCCTCGATCCAGTGCTGGTTAAAAGCGTTGACGAGATACTGGGAATCTGAATAGAGTTCGATCTCGCAGGGGCGGTTGAGCGCCTCGAGACCGGCGATAGCTGCCATCAGCTCCATACGGTTGTTCGTAGTTCGTTTGTAGCCGCCGGAAATCTCTTTCGTGTGCAGTTTTCCTGCCGGATCTACATAGTGAATGACGGTTCCAAATCCGCCCGGACCATCTGGATTGCCGCGGGCGGCGCCGTCTGTGTATATAGTTACTTTCAAGTCAGAAATCTCCTTTATGTCTATTATTGAAGCTTAGCGGTCCCACTTATCGCAGAGCGAGTTGATCTGGTCGGCAAAACGTGCCAAATCTTTGTTCGCCCCGCCCTCGTTATGCATAACAACACGGCGCAGGCGGTCGCAGGCTGCCAGCAGGCGGGCAAATACACCAGCCGCTTTCTTCGTTGCTTCGTTCACTGCCGGTTTCTGAATCGGAATACCCTTCGTAACAGTCACGAAGCATCCCTCTTTCAGGTCGTAGGAACTGCCGGAGAACGGAGCCATCGCATTGATGCCGTAAGTCTCCTTGACCGTCTCTGCAAATGCATCGCACACTGTGTCATCGCCGTGTACCACGAAGACCTGGGACGGTTTTTCCATAAAACTGCCAACCCACTCCAAAAGCCCGGTCTCGTCCGCATGGCCGCTGATGCCCTCGATCTTCTCGATCCGTGCTTTGACCTCGATCGACTCACCGAACAGCTTCACTTCCTCGCGTCCCTCAATAATGCTGCGTCCCAGTGTGCCGACTGCCTGATAGCCAGCAAACAAAATCGTACACTCCGGTCTCCAGAGGTTGTGTTTCAGATGATGGCGGATACGGCCCGCATCACACATGCCGGCTGCCGAGATGATAACCTTCGGTTCCTCGTTGAAGTTGATTGCAACGGAATCGCTGCTGGTGATCGAGAGATGCAGACCCGGGAAAGAAATCGGATTGATGCCCTTTTTTACCAGCTCCTTCGTCTCCTCATTGTAGCAATCCATCATATTGTCCTTGAACACGCCGGTCGCTTCCACCGCCATCGGGCTGTCTAAGTAAACCGGAAATACGCCGTGCCCGGTTACAAGGTTTTTCTCCTTGATAATACGGATGTAATTCAACACTTCCTGCGTTCTGCCGACCGCAAATGCCGGGATCACGACATTGCCGCCCTTATCCAGCGTCTCCTGAATCACGCGGGCAAATTCTTCCACGTGATCGCCTGTATTCTTGTGGAACCGACCGCCGTAAGTGCTCTCCATGACAACATAATCCGCCTGACGGATGTACTGCGGGCTGCGGATGAGCGGCTTGTTTTTGTTACCGATATCACCTGAAAATACAATCTTCTTGGAACAATCGTCTTCCTTCATCCAGATCTCGATCGAAGCCGAACCAAGCAGATGTCCCACATCGACAAACCGAATCTCCAGATTGTCATTCAGACGGATAATCTCATTGTAATTGCAGGGGACAAAGTGATGCAGTACCCCTTCTGCATCGTTCATCGTGTAAATCGGCGTCACCTCCGGTTTTCCGGCACGCATGGCCTTCCGGTTTTTCCACTCCGCTTCTGACTCCTGGATATGGGCGCAGTCTTTCAGCATGATATCACACAGATCGCAGGTCGCGCGCGTCGCCATAATCTGTCCGCGGAATCCCCTCGCATAGATAAGCGGAAGCAATCCCACATGATCAATATGGGCGTGCGTCACCAGCACATAGTCCACATCCGAATACGGAATCGGAAGTTCTGCATTTTCATACTTGTTGATCCCCTGTTCCATACCGCAGTCAATCAGAATATTCAGTCCGCTTGCCTCCAGAAAATGACAGCTGCCTGTAACCTCATGATCCGCACCGATAAATGTAAGCCTCATAAAATCAGCCCCCTGTTCTGTCGTTTATGTTTCCGCATACCCCTTGCAGAAAATGTTTTTGCTATTAGCTTCATTATAACTGATTTCTGACAATTTTGCAATTTCCCCGATAAAGTTTCGATAAAATTTTCATAAAATCACCTTATCTGTCCCACATTCCCATTCCAGACAACGCACCATTTTCCCAACAAGAGCCAGACCTATTCTATTATATAATAATACAGATCATCCCCCCATTGCTGTCATTGATGATTTTCTGCAGCGTATCCTGCAGCTTCACCTGGCAGTCCTCAGTGAGCTGGGATATCTTCGCCTGAATCCCGTCATCGACGATCTGGGCGATTGATTTTCCAAAAATATTGGTTTCCCAGATGCCTTCCTCACCTTTTCCAGCATTCTCCCGGATGTATCGGATCAAATCCTCTGCCTGCTGTTCATTTCCCACAATCGGCGCGATCTCAGTCTCAATCTGCGCCTTGATGAGATTGATGGACGGCGCCTGCGCTTTCATTTTGACTCCATATTTATTGCCGTGGCGCACCACCTGCGGCTCATCGAGGACGATCTCCCCGCGTTCCGGCGTGACAACCCCATAGCCCTTCTTGCGTGCCTGCGTGAGCGCCACGGATGCCTTTTCATACTCGCTCTGCATCGACGCCAACCGCTTCAAGGTCTGCATCAGCTGGTACTCGCCCTCGATCGGCATTCCCACATACTCGCTGAGGATCTGATAATAATGTCCGTCATCCAGCTCGACCACCGCCTGAACGCTGCCATCATCCATTTTCATTGATACAATCCGGATCCGGCGGATCGCTTCCCCGGTTTCCTCCGGCAGCGCCAACGCCACATCGCGCATATGTACCGTCCGATCCATCATCCCCCGGACTGCCTGTATGACCTCCGATTTAAGCCAATGGCTGTTTGGCAGAATCTCCAGCCATTTCGGAATCGAAAAATCGATCTCCGTGACCGGGAATTCCAGAAGCACCTGCCCCAGAATCTCCCGGATATCCTCGGCGCGCAGCTGCTCACAGTTGACTGGGAGCACCTGCACCTCATATTTTTCGGTCATCCGGGCTGCCAGCGCCCGCGTCTCCTCCGAATATGGTTTCTGCGAGTTTAAAAGCACCAGAAACGGCTTTCCCAGTTTTTTCAGTTCCTGCACGGTCTTCTCTTCCGCCGGAACATAATTCTCCCGTTTCAACTCCCCGAAACTGCCGTCCGCCGTAACCACAAGCCCGATCGTCGAATGATCCGTGATGACCTTGCGCGTTCCCAGCTCGGCTGCCGCTGTAAATGGGATCTCCTCCTCATACCACGGCGTCCGCACCATGCGTTCTTTCTCGTTTTCAATATGACCGGCAGCGCCCTCCACCATGAAACCGACGCAGTCGATCAGGCGGACCCGCACCTCCACACCGTCCCCAAGCGAGAGCTTTGCCGCCTCTTTAGGGATAAATTTCGGTTCCGTTGTCATGATCGTTTTCCCCGCCGAAGACTGGGGAAGTTCATCCCGGGCGCGCTCGCGGGCATGGACATCTTCCAGCCCCGGAAGAACGAGAAGTTCCATAAAGCGCTTAATAAAGGTCGATTTCCCTGTCCGAACCGGACCAACCACCCCAATATAGATCTCGCCGCCGGTTCGCGCCTGGATATCGCTGTATACATTAAAATGATCCATAAAAATACCCCCTTGGTCTGCTGATACAATGTATTCAGACCATAAGGGGGTTATGAATATTCCCATTTGGAAAGCTCCGGCTCACAGAACATTTTTATTCGCTCAGATAAGCCTTCTTCACTCTCTCATTATTCATCAGTTCTTTCGCATCACCGCTCAGAACGATATTGCCCGTCTCAAGCACATATGCTTTGTTGGAAATGGAGAGCGCTTTTTTCGCATTCTGCTCGACCAGAAGAACAGTCACGCCGTCCTTGTTGATTTCCTGGATAATATCGAAAATCTCATTAACATAGAGTGGGGACAGACCCATCGACGGCTCGTCGAGAACGATCAGGCGCGGGTGACTCATGAGGGCGCGTCCCATCGCAAGCATCTGCTGCTCGCCGCCGGACAAAGTTCCGGCAAGCTGGTTCTTGCGCTCTTTCAGACGCGGGAAACGCTTGTAAATCATTTCGATCGTATCTTCAATTTCCTTCTTGTCATTTCTTGTATACGCACCCATTTTCAGGTTCTGGAGAACCGTCAGGGAAGCGAACACACGGCGCCCCTCCGGCACGTGGGCGATTCCCATTGATACCAGCTTATAGCCCGGTACATGGGTAATATCCGTTCCCTCAAATGTGATATTGCCTGCCTTGGACGGCAGCAGACCCGTGATCGTGTGAAGCGTCGTCGTCTTTCCGGCTCCGTTGGCACCGATCAGCGCTACCACATCGCCCTGTTCTACCTCAAAGGAAATTCCCTTGAGTGCCTGTATCACACCATAATATACCTGTAAATCTTTTACTTCCAGCATTGACATACGAAACTTCCCCCTATTCTCCCAGATATGCTTTGATAACTTCTGGATTGCTGAGTACTTCGCTGGTCGGTCCCTCTGCCAGCATATGACCGAAGTTTAAGACCGTCAGGCGCTCGCAGATACCGGAGACCAGCTTCATATCATGCTCAATGAGAAGTACGGTCATATCAAAATGATCGCGCACGAAACGGATCGTCTTCATCAGCTCTGCCGTCTCATTCGGGTTCATGCCGGCTGCCGGCTCGTCAAGAAGCAGAAGCTTCGGCTCGGTCGCCAGCGCTCTGGCGATCTCCAGCTTTCTCTGCTTGCCGTATGGGAGGTTCGATGCCTTATAATCAAACTCTTTGTCGAGGTCAAACACCTTCAAAAGCTCCATCGCGCGCTCATCCATCTCTTTCTCAACCTTGTAATAGGACGGAAGACGCAGAATGCCGCTCAGCGTAGAATATTTATGATGGTTGTGAAGACCAACCTTTACATTGTCAAGCACGCTCAGCTCCTTGAACAGACGGATATTCTGGAAGGTTCTCGCGATGCCTGCCTGATTGATCTGGATTGCCTTGTGACCGGTAATGTCCTTTCCATCCAGCAGAATCCGTCCGCCATCCGGCTTGTACACGCCCGTCAAAAGGTTGAAAATAGTCGTTTTACCAGCGCCGTTCGGTCCGATCAGGCCGTAGAGCTGTCCTTTTTCTATCGTGATGCTGAAATCATCGACCGCTTTCAGACCGCCAAAAGAAATACTTAAATTTTTTACATCCAGCATTGCCATGATTTACGCCTCCCCTTCTGTCTTCTTTTTCCGGAATGATGAAAAGATGCGCTCGCGAACCTCGATCGCCTTTGGGCTGGAGGTCAAAAGCATCATTGCAATCAGGACGACCGCGTAAATCAGCATACGGTAATTATTGAGGCTTCGAAGCATCTCCGGAAGCAGGGTTAAGATAACCGCCGCGATCATGGAACCACGGATATTTCCGATGCCGCCCAGAACCACAAATACAAGGATCATAATGGACATATTATAACCGAAGCTCTTCGGGGTCGCTGCCAGCGTTGCCAGGTTGTGTGCGTACAGAACGCCTGCCACACCGGCTAAGGAAGCAGAGATGGTAAATGCCATCAGTTTGTATTTCGTGATATTGATACCCACGGACTCTGCCGCAATACGGTTATCGCGGATCGCCATGATCGCACGACCTGTCCGGGAATTGATGATATTCAATACAATAAACAGGGTCAGGAGCACCAGGATAATGCCGATCGTAAAGGTCGCCGTCTTCGGTGTACCTGTGATACCCTGCGCCCCCTTAATGATCACCTGACCGTCCGCTGCCAGCTTTAAGGAAGCTACGTCTTTCATGGAAACATGGATGCCGTTTCCGTCGATACCGACGTACAGAACATTGATAATATTTTTAACGATCTCACCGAATGCCAGCGTTACAATCGCCAGATAGTCTCCTTTCAGACGCAGAACCGGAATACCGATGAGGATACCAAATACCGCCGCTACCGCCGCACCGACAAAGAGCGCCAGAATGAAGCGTACCTGATTGCTTGCGATCAGATTTTTCATGGCATGATTAAAAAATGCACCTGAAAACGCACCCGCACACATGAATCCGGCATGACCCAGACTCAGCTCGCCGAGGATACCAACCGTGAGGTTTAAGGAAACCGCCAAAATCGTATAGGTACAAAGTGGAACCAGAATACCCTTTAAAAGACTGTTTACATGGCCGCCTGCCATCATAATCTGAATCAGAATGTAACAGCCGATTACAATCGCATACGTGATCGCATTCTGAATCCGAATTTTATTTTTATATGCGTTCATTTTAAACACCTGCACTTTCTCTTGCTTATTGCAGTTCATGCACCATCTTGTTTTCACACGGCACTTTCCGTTTCAAAAGTCCCCGGCATGAACCATCGTATAATTTTCTCTATTATACTTTCTCCGTCATCTTCTTGCCGAGAATACCGGTCGGGCGGACCAGAAGCACGATAATCAGGACAGAGAATACGATCGCGTCAGAAAGCTGGGAGGAAATATACGCCTTGGCAAGGTTTTCAATGATACCAAGCAGGATGCCGCCGATAAATGCGCCCGGGATCGAACCGATACCGCCAAATACCGCTGCCACGAATGCCTTGATGCCCGGCATGGAACCGGTGTACGGAGACAGGGACGGGTACGCCGAGCAGAGCAGCACGCCTGCTACTGCCGCCAGAGCGGAACCAATCGCAAAGGTTACGGAGATCGTGCGGTTTACATTGATACCCATCAAGGTTGCCGCACCGCGATCCTCAGAAACCGCCAGCATCGCCTGTCCCATTTTCGTCTTATTGATAAATGCCATCAGGGCAGCCATAATCACGATACAGCTTAAAATCGTCACGATCGTGACACTGGAGATCGAAAGCTTGCCGCCAGCCAGCTTTAATGCCGGTACAGTAATAACTGATGTAAACTGTCTCGCATTGGAACCAAAAATCAGAAGCGCCACGTTCTGGAGCAGATAACTGACACCGATCGCGGTGATCAGAACTGCCAGCGGGGACGCGTCACGCAACGGTCTGTATGCAACTCGCTCGATGGTAACGCCCAGCACTGTACACACAACCACCGAAGCCAGAATACCCACAACCGGAGAACCGCCCATCGTTGTGACAATCGTAAACACTGTGAAACCGCCTACCATGATGATATCGCCGTGTGCGAAGTTCAGCATACGCGCGATGCCATAAACCATGGTGTAGCCCAGTGCAATGATCGCATAGACACTTCCCAGACTGATGCCATTGATTAAATAAGAAAGAAAACTCATATGTATACACCTACCTCTTTGTTTCTACGTTTTCGCATTTCCCTGTACACGCATTTCGCTGCACATGTTTACCTGTGACCGAATTTAGCAGAACAAACATGACCGTCTCGCAGTCCGCAGAAAGCAAACACCCAGTCGTCGTCGCAGGCAAGCATGTGCAGTGAACCGTTTTAAAAAGAAAGCTGTTACTAAATGCCCGGCAGCCATCTGTGCCGCCGGACATCCAGTAACAGTCCCATCAGAGCTACATACATATAGCCGCAACGGTTCTGAAGTTTTTAAATTTTTAATTACTGCATCATCTCATATTTGCCGTCTTTGATCTCTACAGCTTTCGGCGCTTTCTGCGGCTCGCCTTCTGCCGTCCAGTGCATCTCTGTACCGGTCAGACCATCGATCTGGATCTCAGTCATAGCTGTTTTCAGTGCATCGCAGATATCGGAAGTGCTCATATCCGGTGTGATCTCTGCCTTCTCTGCAGCTGCCTTAATTGCATATACGCCGTCGTAAGCATCTGCTGCGAACTGAAGCGGGTCGATGCCGTAAGCATCACGATAAGCAGTTACGAAGTCCTGGCTGGACTCCTCGTCTACGGAGAACGGAGTCAGAAGCATCAGACCTTCTGCTAAGGACTTATCAAAGCCATCAACGCTCAGGATACCGTCCATACCATCACAGCCGAAGAACTGCGGATGGAAATCTTTATCGTTTGCCTGTTTCAGGATAACAGATGCCTCCTGATAGTAGATCGGCAGGAATACCAGATCAGCGCCGGACTCTTTTGCTTTATCAAGCTGTACGGAGAAATCGGTATTGTTATCAGATGTAAATGCCTCGCTGGCTACTACCTCCAGACCCTGATTCGGGGCCTCTGCTACGAAGGACTCGCGGATACCATCGGAGTACTCGCTGGAGCTGTCGTAGATGATAGCGATCTTGGTTGCCAGTTTGTGCTCGCCGATGTACTGAGCGGATGCACGTCCCTGATCCGGGTCAGAATAGCATACGCGGAATGCGTTGTCGCCGGAAATACTCTCAACAGCAGATCCGGACGGAGTCAGCTGGAACAGGTTATCTGCTGTTGTCTCTGCTACAACTGCGATACACGGCTTGGAAGTAACGGTGCCAAGAAGCATCTGCATGTTCCAGTCTTTTAAGGTATTATATGCGTTGATCGCCTTCTCCGGATCATTCTCATCATCCTGGAAGTTGAACGCTACCTGGTAACCATTGATACCGCCAGCCTCGTTGATCTCATTGATTGCCAGCTCAGTACCATTCTTTACAGCCTCGCCGTAAGCGCCAGCCGCGCCGGTGATCGGTCCGATGCCGCCGATTTTAAATACTTCGCCGTCAGCTCCCTCTGCGCCCTGTGCATCTTCTGCTGCTGATTCAGAAGTGCCCGCATTTCCAGAACCGCCGCAAGCGGTCATAGACATCGCCATCATAGCTGCAAGCCCAAGACTAACTACTCTTTTTTTCATAATATTCTCCTCCAATTCTATGCTGCACTGGAATACAACAACTATTTGAATGAGGCAATTATAAATTTTACCCCTCTAATTGTCAATACAAAAACCACTTAAAAAAGAGGGAATTTAGCGGATTTTCGTTTTTTTTCGCTAAATTCTCTCTTTTCCAGATCTCGTAGTTATATTAAGTATTCTTACAGGTTATAGCAAACACTTTTATAAGCTTTTGTCCACCTGACGTGGACACCTGCATTTTCCAGAAAAACATAGTAGATCTCATTGCTATTATTCTGAATTATATCACTCAAATTCAGAATAATGACTGCCGTCTGAATTATCCCTTCCATGGAAGATCGCTCGATTCAATCCGCGGATCACGCATCATCAGATCCGCCAGCGCCTCTTTCGGAGATTTCCCGTCAAACAACACCTGGTTGACCTGGGAAACAATCGGCATATCGCAGCCGTATTTCTGTGCCAGCAGAAGGCCGGCTTTCGCAGAATAAACGCCCTCGACAACCATCTGCACTTCCTTCATCGCCTCATCCATCGTGTATCCCTTTCCAATCAGGATACCCGCCCGGCGGTTGCGGCTGTGCATGCTCGCACAGGTTACGATCAAATCACCGATGCCGGATAATCCGTAGAAGGTCTGCTGTTTTCCGCCCATTGCAATACCCAGACGGGAAATCTCCGCAATTCCGCGGGTGATCAGCGCCGCCTTTGTGTTATCGCCGCATCCCAACCCATCCGCGGTACCGGCTGCCAGCGCAATGACATTTTTAAGAGCCGCGCCAATTTCCACGCCCAGCATATCCGGGCTGGTGTAAACACGGAACACCGGGCTCATAAACACACTCTGCATGAACTCGGCAGTCTTTTTGCGGTGCGCCGCTGCCACACAGGTGGTCGGCAATCCCCGGCTCACCTCCTCGGCATGGCTCGGTCCGGAAAGGACGGCTACCTCCGCCAGCGGAAGTTCCTCCTCGATGACCTGTGACATCGTCATAAGACTCTGCTCCTCGATTCCTTTCGCCACATCCACAACGATCTGACCGTAACGCAGGTATTCCTTCATCTTCGCCGCCGTACTGCGGACATAGACGGACGGAACCGCCATAATCAGCATATCCTTCTCCGCCATCGCGGTGCGCAGATCCGCTGTCATCTGGATCGGATCCGGAAGTACAACCTCCGGCAGATTTTTGTGCCGTCTGGTGCGGCTCATTTCCTGGATCTCTGTATCAAATGCCGACCAGATTGTCACATCGTGTCCATTATTGTTCAGAAGCACCGCCAGGGCTGTGCCCCAGGTTCCGGCTCCGATAATTCCTACTGCTGCCATCCTGATACCTCCCGACCTGCTTTTCTCTCTTCTTCTCTCTACAGGTCAATGTTTTTTGGAATTTTTTATACATTCCCGTTACTTATGACGTTACTGTTCACGCATACGTGCCCAGTAACGGAATTTGCCGTGGCTCGCATTTCAATACGGCAAATTCCTGCTGCCACCACGTTTTCTTACGGCACTTTCGGTTCCAAAAGTGCCTACCTGTGAACAATTACCTTATGGCAACTATGTAAAGTGTTGTTAAACTTCTCTCATGATTTCTTCGCGCCCAGTTTGTTTTCTGTGCCGGACAACAGACGCCCAATATTGCTCCGATGGCGCCAGATCGCCATGCACATCAGGATCGCGCCCAGTGCATAGAACTGGATGCGGTTCGGCGTGCTTACCCGGTAGGAACCCATGCTCTCAAAGATCACAAGCTCTGCAAAAAAGGTGATCGACACAAGAATCGAACCAAGCGATACATAGCGGGTCAGGAACACCGTCACGGAGAAAATCACGAAACAGGTCAGCGTAATCCGCAGATCCATCGCAGTCATAATGCCCGCCATGCAGGCAATTCCCTTGCCGCCCTTGAATTTCAGGTAAAACGGAAAATTGTGACCGAGTGTAACTCCCAGTCCCGCATACAGTGCAAGGAGATCCACCTCCTCATTTCCCTTGAACAACAGGCGGCAGACTGCCATCGCAAGCACCGCCTTGAAAAAATCCCCTAAAAATACGATCGCGCCCGCTTTCTTTCCCATCACACGCAGGACGTTCGTAGAACCGGCATTTCCGCTGCCGTACTGGCGGATATCCATATGATTCGCCTTTCCATACAGATAGCCGGACTGGATCAGACCAAAGATATAGCCAATCACAATACAGATGAGACGTTCCATTATTGATCCTTCCCCTTTCTCTCGCGGATCAGGAATTTTAAGGAAGTTCCCTTGAATCCGAATGCGTCACGGATCTTGTTCTCGAGATACCGTGTATATGAGAAATGCATCAGTTCCTTATCATTGACAAACACAACGAATGTCGGCGGTTTGACCGCTACCTGTGTCATATAGTAGAGCTTTAAACGCTTGCCCTTGTCAGACGGCGGCTGCTGCAGTGCCACTGCCTCTGCCAGGATCTCATTGAGAACGCCGGTTGCAATACGCAGTGTCTGATTTTCGCGCACCATGTCGATCATCTCAAACAGCTTATTCATACGCTGTCCGGTCAGTGCGGATACGAACACGAACTCCGCATACGGAATAAAGGACAGAACGGTCTTAATCTTATTGGTGTACTCATAAATAGTCTTATCGGTCTTATCGATCGCATCCCATTTATTTACCACGATGATAATACCTTTTCCACGCTCATGTGCGATACCGGCAATCTTTGCATCCTGCTCGGTTACTCCCTCTTTCGCGTCGATGACCATCAGAACCACATCAGCTCTCTCAACCGCCGTTACGGTACGGATGATGCTGTAGCGCTCCAGCTCCTCCTTGATCTTGCTCTTGCGGCGCAGACCTGCCGTATCGATAAAGACATACTCGGTACCGTTGCGGACAATCTCTGTATCGACTGCATCGCGGGTCGTACCGGCGATATCCGATACGATGACGCGGTTCTCGCCCAGAAGCTTATTTATAATAGAAGATTTACCTACGTTTGGTTTTCCGACAATCGCCACTCTCGGACGGTCATCCTCTTCCTCGTCGCCGCTTCCCTCCGGGAAATGTGCCACGACTGCATCCAGCAGATCGCCCAGTCCCAGACGAGAGGCTGCCGAGATCGCTACCGGATCACCGATACCGAGGTTGTAGAACTCATAGACGTCATTGCCAAATTTCGCCGGATTATCTACTTTATTGACCGCCAGAACAACCGGTTTTCTCGATTTACGCAGCATATCCGCCACCTTGGAATCTGAATCAGTCATGCCCTGACGCACATCTACGATAAACAGAATCACATCCGCCGTCGTGATCGCGATCTCCGCCTGCTCGCGCATCTGGGACAGGATAATATCCTTCGTATCCGGCTCGATACCGCCAGTATCGATCAGGGTAAAAGAATGGTCTAACCAGGTACAGTCCGCGTAAATACGGTCACGCGTTACACCTGGAGTATCTTTTACAATCGAAATCATATCGCCCGCAAGGACGTTGAAAAGGGTGGATTTTCCCACGTTTGGACGTCCAACGACCGCCACCACCGGTTTCTTTTTCATATTTATGCCTCCATTTATTTTCATGCTCCGCAGCTGGTTTGTAAATCCACAGCTGCTATTTTTATTGTCCAGTTACTTATTTCATTCATTGTGATGCATTTCACATCCAGACGCTTTCTTTCTGTGTGTCCGAAAGCACGTTTTCCACTGTATTTCCAGCCATCACGTTTCTTTCTCATCCTCCAGATCTAAGTCTTCCTCTTCAAAACAAACGACTTCGTCCGGGGCATCCTAATCCAGGTCTTCCGGCTCATATGCGTACACCTGTACGCCATCCAGATCTTCTTCCTGCCAGTTATCATCCATCTGAGCGGCAAATTCCTCCGGATCCGGCTCATACTCGCCATGCCTGGAGCTTTCCTCCTTCACAGGAGCCAGAATTGCTTCCACAAAATCACGTCCGCTTGATTTTACAATATCCACCGGAACTTGTAAAGCATTTTGTACATCCGTGCGGGTCAGATCATCCAGAAATGTCTCCTCGCCGCTTCGGAACATGGCGCTTGGAAGCAGCAGGCGGCTGCCAAGCGGCTGTTCCTTTAACTGTGCAATCAGATCCTTTGCCGTGATCAGCCCCGCCACCGTGATCCGCTCACCAAAGAAGTCATTGCGGATCGCATATACATGTACCTTTTTCCCCGGGAACTGGCGGCACACGCGCTCTACATACTGCTCAATATACGGAGCAGCCAGCCGTCCCGTTGCAATCGAAATCTCCTCCGGGCACACCTCGCCAGCCTCTCCCGGATGCAGCTGCTCCAGCGCCTCGGCTATCTCCTCCTCCATCAGGCGAATCATGCCGACCCCATTTTCCAGCTGGATATAGCCATCATAGCGATCCGCTTCCGGAAGCGGGCGCCCGGCGCCCATGTAAAACTCATCGCTGGCGTGAATGAAGTGAATACCGTGTTCCGCATAGATCTTCTTCTGCCATTTCTCTATCAAATCAATGGTATCGCCCAACTGCTCCGGTGTAAACGGCTCAAGCGGATACAGACCATCGCGGTACTTCGAGAGACCGACCGGCACGACCGAAACACTCTGCATCGCCGGAATGTATTTCGTCAGATCACGGATCGAACGGTCTAACTCCGCCCCGTCATTGACGCCCCGGCATAAAACGATCTGACCGTTCATCGGGATATCCGCCTCATACAGGCGGTCGATTTTCTGAAGCGCCTCACCGGCAAAGCGGTTATGAAGCATCTTGCAGCGCAGCTCCGGATTTGTCGTCTGCACTGAAATATTGATCGGCGCCAGCTTAAACCGGATAATCCGCTCAATATCCTTATCCTTCATATTCGTCAGCGTGATATAGTTGCCCTGCAGGAACGAAAGTCTGGAATCATCGTCCTTAAAATACAGTGTCTCACGCATGCCCGGCGGCATCTGGTCGATGAAACAGAAGATGCACTTATTCCTGCAGGAACGATAATCGCTCATCAGACCATTTTCAAAGGTAATCCCCAGATCCTGATACTCATTTACGATATCCAGTTCCCACTCCTCACCGTTTTTCTTGCGGACCAGCAGCGTGATCTCCTCGCTGTTTATCTTATATTCATAATCAAAAATATCCTCTATCTCATCTCCATCGATCGTCAAAAGGACGTCCCCCGGCTCCAGCTCCATTTCCTCCGCAATCGAGCCCGGATCGACCGATTTTATCAGATGACCTTTTTTCATTTATAAAATCCTCATTTCAAATATTTTTAAACCCTAAGAATCCAGTATTATATTAACAGTAATCAGCTTTTTTGTAAAGTTGTGCTTCCGATTCGCAGATGTGGATTTTTGGGGAAGCAAGCCAAATATTTGATTTTTTTTGTAATTTTCTCATTTGCTATTGACGTTTCTTATCGTAAAATGGTATAAAATAGTTGTATTATGTCCTGCAAATGGCAGACAAACTTGTACGCTCTGCCCGCATGCACCGAAGGACCTACACTGTTTGGAGGTATAACCATGTCGAATGACTACGTGTTTAATGACACGCTTCCGGTTGCGCCGCTTAAAATTGCCGCACTGGAGAGCTGCCGGGATCTGGCTGAGAAAGTCAACTCCCACATTATCAATTTCCGCCGCAACGATATTGAAGTCCTGAAAAAGCGTCAGGAAAATTTACAGTACCGCGGCTATGATGCTGATTCCTACATGCTTGACTGCGCGTGCCCGCGTTTCGGAAGCGGTGAAGCAAAAGGCATCGTCAATGAGTCTGTCCGTGGTACCGATATTTACGCCATGGTCGATGTAACCAACTACAGCCTGACCTACAAAATGAGCGGATTTACCAATCATATGTCCCCGGACGACCATTACCAGGATTTAAAACGTATCATCGGCGCATCCATTGCTACCGCACATCGTGTCAATGTTATCATGCCGTTCTTATATGAAGGACGCCAGCACAAGCGCAGCGGTCGTGAATCCCTTGACTGCGCGATGATGCTCGAAGAACTGATTCAGATGGGCGTAAGCAACATCATTACTTTCGATGCACATGACCCGCGTGTACAGAACTCCATTCCGTTAAGCGGTTTTGATAATTTCATGCCGACCTACCAGTTTATCAAGGCATTACTGAACCATGACAAAACCTTAAAGATCGACAAGGACAACCTGATGGTTATCAGCCCGGACGAGGGCGCTATGTCCCGCGCCGTATATCTGGCAAACAACCTGGGTGTTGACATGGGTATGTTCTACAAACGCCGCGATTACTCCCGTGTTGTCAATGGACGTAACCCGATCGTTGCCCATGAGTTCTTAGGTTCTTCCGTTGAAGGAAAGACCGTTCTCATCATCGATGACATGATCTCCTCCGGCGAGAGCATGCTGGACACCTGCCGCGCCCTCAAAGAGCGCAAGGCAAAACGCGTCGTTGTATGCGCTACCTTCGGTCTGTTCACCAACGGACTTGAGAAATTCGACGAATTTTTCGCAAAAGGTTACCTCGACTGCGTTGTAACCACCAACTTAAACTACCACACGCCGGAACTTCTGCAGCGTGACTGGTATGTAGAAGCTGATATGAGCAAGTTTATCGCTGCAATCATCAACTCCCTGAACCATAACGTATCTCTGGAGAACGCACTGACTCCGACTGCGAAGATCCAGAAGCTGATTAAGCGATATAACGAAGGGAAAATGTAATGAGAATTGACGGCTGATAAACGGCTGGAAATTTCAAAAAACTCCTGCATACACAGATGAATCTTCATTCTGTGTATGCAGGAGCTTTTTCTAATTAATCTACTCAAACCGCGATTTGCAATTCAATCCATCCCCATCACAAATTCACCTTCTCCCAACCTCTCTCCAAATACCCATTCATCTTCCGTTTCAGTTCCTGATTCTCCTCCGCCTCCAACAGCGGATCTTTATCCATTAATTTCTTCACTTCATCCGAAACTGCCTTCAATATATCTGCATCTGCAAATATATCCGCTAAATGGAATTCGAGATCGCCGCTCTGGCGGACGCCGAAGAGGTCTCCGGGACCGCGCAGTTTTAAGTCTTCGGAGGCGATGTAGAAGCCGTCATTTGACTTATTGAGAATATCCAGCCGCTTTCCGGCGTCTTCCTCGCCGGAGGCGTTGACCATGATGCAGTAGGACTGGTCTTTTCCTCGACCGACGCGCCCGCGAAGCTGATGGAGCTGCGCCAGACCGAAACGCTCGGCATTTTCGATCATCATAACGGTGGCATTCGGGACATTGATTCCGACCTCGATGACCGTGGTGGATACCAGTACATGAATCTCATTTGCCGCAAATGCTTCCATGATCGCATTTTTTTCTTTTCCCTTCATCTTTCCGTGCAGATATTCCACCCGGATCGACGGGGACAGGGCGCGGCGCAGCTCTTCGGTATAATCGATGACGTTCTCTGCCTCCAGCATCTCGCTCGGCTCGACCATCGGGCAGATGACGTATGCCTGACGGCCGGCACGGACTTCATTTTCGATGAAACGGTAGGCATTCGGGCGAAATTCACGGTTCACGACACAGTTCTTGATCGGCTGCCGGTTTGCCGGAAGTTCATCGATGATGGAAATATCAAGATCCCCATATAAAATAATCGCCAGCGTCCGCGGGATCGGCGTCGCACTCATGACAAGCACATGCGGCTCGCCGCCTTTTTTGCTCAGCATTTCCCGCTGCGCCACTCCAAAACGGTGCTGTTCATCCGTGATTACCAATGCCAGATTGTCGTACACCACTTTTTCCTGAATCAGCGCGTGGGTTCCAATCACGATATCTGCCTCATGATTTTCAATCGACTCTCTGGCAAGCCGTTTTTCCTTTGCTGTCATCGAACCGGTCAGAAGCACCAGACGATATGTGATTCCCAGCGACGCAAACAATTCGGTCATCGACTCGTAATGCTGGCGCGCCAGTACCTCTGTCGGCGCCATCAGCGCCCCCTGATATCCATTTGCCGCCGCCTGTAGCAACGCCAGAATCGCCACAATCGTCTTACCCGAACCAACGTCGCCCTGAATCAATCGGGTCATGATATGCCCGCCGGACAAATCGGCGTACACCTCCCGGATTACCTTTTTCTGTGCCCCGGTCAGAGCATATGGGAGGCGCTCTTCCACCGACGCCATTTCCCCAGAAAACGTAAATGGATATACGCTCTTTTTATCTTCTTTTTTGTCTTTGAGCAGGCGCACTGACATCAGGAACATGAAAAATTCATCAAACACAAGACGTTTTCGGGAAAACATCAGTTCTTCCCGGTTTGCCGGAAAATGGATGTGCTCCAGCGCATAGTTGATTTCCGCCAATCCGTACTTTTCCCGCAGACCAGCCGGTAGATATTCCCGTTCCATCTGGCGCATCGTGAGGGCTTCCGTGACTGCCTTTGCGATCGTCTTATTGCCAAGTCCCTTCGTCTGTCCGTAAACCGGCTGCATAGACGACACGACTTTCGCATACTGTTCCGGGCGGTAGATCTCCGGCTGCTCCATCGTAAGTCTTCCCCGTTTTTTTACCACACGGCCACGGAAAATAAAGCGTTCCCCCGCCTTGAGCGTCCCGCGCAGATAGGGCATATTGTACCATGCCAGCGCCAGTGTGCCTCCGCTATCCCGCAATCCAGCCGTCGTAACCTGCAGGCGCGCTCCATACCGCACCACATCCGCCGTTTTTGCCAGGATTCCGCCGACTGCCGCGATCGTATCTTCCTTCAGTTCCGCGATCGGCTGCGGTTCCTTAAACTCATCATAAGCACGCGGATAATAATGAAGCAGTTCTTCCACCGTTTCCACGCCTATTTTTTGAAATAGCTTTGCCGTCTTTTCACCGATGCCCTTGATAGCGGTTATATTCTGCTGTTCCATTTATCTCCTCCTGCTTTTCAGAATATTCTCCGGAAAATCAGCCACGCGGACAGTTACCGGACAAAAAATCCGGGAATACATTGGAATGAAAGAGAGACAGGACGCAGGGATCTCTCCCCTGACCTGCCTCATTTCATACTTATGAATTATTTTGTTTTATACGTCAAATGTTTTATCTGCGCCATCACATAGAAAATTCATTTTCTCGTTATCTGCATTTTCTCAGCCAATAATGCAGCTTCATTTAACGCATTTCAATCACTTTAAACGACCTAAATCTACTCTACCGAAATCATATAATAGTAAATCGGCTGCCCGCCATTCTGGCATTCAAATTCGCAGGATGTAAATTCTTTGCGGGCTTTCTCACAGAATGCCTCTGCGTCCTCTTCCGTGACATCCTCACCATAATAGATCGTCACAAGCTCAGACTCATCATCTACCATCTTACGAAGTGACTCCATCGCGGTCTCCTCGATATTCTTGCCAACTGCCAGCATGCCGCTGTCGCCGATCCCCATGATATCGCCCTCTGCGATCTCCATACCATCGATCGATGTATTGCGGACTGCGTAGGTAATCTGACCGGTCTTAACGTGGCTCATCTCCTCGGTCATCTGTTCCATATTTTCTTCCGCCGTCAGATCCGGAGCAAAATTAATCAGCGCCGTGATACCCTGCGGAACCGTCTTGGACGGAACTACATATACCTTGGTATCTTCTGACAGGCTCTTTGCCTGCTCTGCCGCCAGAATAATATTTTTATTGTTCGGCAGAATGTAAACTGTCTCGGCATGGACTTTTTCGATTGCTTCCAGCATATCCTCCGTACTCGGATTCATCGTTTGTCCGCCCTCGATGATATAGTCAGCGCCGATGCCCTTGAAAATCTCAGAAAGACCTTCTCCGACCGATACGGCGATAAATCCATATTTCTTGCGTGGTTCTTCTTTCTTCTCTTTGGCTTCTTCTTCTGCCTTCTGCTGTGCCGCCAGACGTTCAGAATCTTTGATCAGTTTCTCCTGATGTTCCTCGCGCATATTGTCAATCTTGATGCGGGACAGGGAACCGTAGGTCAGTGCTTTCTGAATCGCCAGACCTGGATCGTTTGTATGAACGTGAATCTTGACAATATCATCATCTGCCACAACTACCAGGGAGTCGCCGATCGTGCTCAGATAATCTTTCAGTTCCTGCTCTGTCGTTTCATCCGCCGGTTTTTCTGCATTGATAATAAATTCCGTACAATAACCAAAACGGATATCCGCTGCCTGCGTGCTTCCGGCGCCTGTTGCTATTTTTGCCGCTCCATTTCCCGATACAGACGGAGTAACTGCCGCGTCGATATCCACGACTTTTCCTTTTAAGCCCTCAATACAGCCCTTGATAACCTGAATCAGACCCTGTCCGCCAGAATCCACTACACCTGCCTCTTTCAGAACCGGAAGCATCTCCGGTGTCTGGCTTAAAACATATTCGCCGTACTCCAATACTTTCTCTGAAAATTCAAGTACGTCCTCGGTCTGCGGTGCCAGTTCTGCCGCTTTATCCGCCATTCCCTTGGCAACCGTCAGAATCGTACCTTCCTTCGGCTTCATAACTGCCTTATAAGCTGTCTCCGTCGCACGGTTAAATGCGTCTGAGAGAACACTCGTCGTAATGACATCTACCGTCTTAATCTCTTTCGTAAATCCGCGGAAGAGCTGTGAAAGGATAACGCCGGAATTGCCTCGTGCGCCACGCAGGGAACCGGAGGAAATCGCTCTCGCCAGCGCCTCCATCGTCGGATTTTCAACGGCTGCCACTTCTCTGGCGGCTGACAGAATCGTCATCGTCATGTTCGTACCGGTATCTCCATCTGGAACAGGAAATACGTTCAGCTCATTGATCCATTCCTTGTTGGCCTCCAGGCCCTTTGCTCCAGCCAGAAATGCATTCTTTAACATCCCGGCATCTATATAATTCATGCCCACAGGGTTTGTTCCTCCTTAATCTATCACTCTTACGCCTTCAACATAAATGCTGATTTTCTCAACCTTCATGCCAGTAAACTCTTCTACTTTATATTTTACACTCTCGATCAGGTTGTCCGCAACGGTAGAGATGCTGACCCCGTATGCCACGATTACGTGGAAATCGATGCTGAGTGCATTGTCCTTGATGGCTACGTTGATGCCGTGTGTCAGGCTTTCTTTTTTAAGCAGTCTTACCAGACCATCTTTCATACTGACAGCCGCCATGCCAACGATACCGAAGCATTCTACTGCTGTCGTTCCGGCGTACATTGCAATTACTTCCGGATCGATCTGGATCGAACCCATTTTATTGTCGATGCGTCCTTTCATATTGACAGCCTCCGTTTCTTTACTTGTTTTTGTTTGATTCGAATTTTATGCCATGATTTTTTACGGGCTGGACATGCGGAGCCGGGACGGCTCCTGTGTCGGCGCGTGGGATGAGTACTTCACGGGCTGGACATGCGGAGCCGGGGCGGCTCCTGTGTCGGCGCATGGAATGAAATATATGCGTCTCTCTACCCCGTCATGCAGCTCGATTCCGCTTCGCTCCATCTCGCTCACGGGCTTCGCCCTATGGATAAAAATGTCTGAAATACGGCTTATGTGCAAGCACAACACCGTTTTTCAGCCTTTTTTATCCGCATGACTCATGGCTTACGCGTATATTATACACCACCCACGTTAAAAAGGAAATAGAAAATAGACATCTGTCGAAAACTTTTTTTATTTTTTTTGGTTTTTCACTTGCATATTTTCCTATTTTCTGCTATTATACCTTTGTTATGGATTTTAATAGGAAGTCCAATGATCGGTTAAGGAGGTGCTACGATGGCTAAGTGTGCAATCTGCGAGAAAGCTGCTCATTTTGGTAATGCAGTGAGTCATTCACATAGAAGATCTAACAAAATGTGGAAAGCTAACGTTAAGTCTGTTAAGGTTAAAACTAATGGCGGAGCTCAGAAGATGTATGTATGTACTTCTTGCTTAAGATCCGGTTTAGTTGAAAGAGCCTAAATCGAGTTTAACTGGCCTCAGGTGTCTGCCTGAGGCTTTTTTCTTGTCCTTGGCATAATGAACGACAAAAAATGTTGGAAATATGCTTTTTGAGCACATTCCAACATTTTATATAAAACCTTTCCTTCAAAACACCTTAAAACAAGTTCAGCAGCGTTCCATACAGCTTCTCATTTCCCATCACCACCAGCGCCAGTTCTTCTTTTGCCTCGCTGAGCTGATAAAAAAGATGTCTCACATCGCGCTCTGTCGAGCGCAGATATCCCATTTCATCATAATAATAGCGCCCATCCAGCCGATGCACCATGCGATCGACTTCTCGCGTATGGCGAGATTGTATTTCTACGGCAGAATCGGATGGCTTTTCCGGTTTTTCCTGCCAATCGGATTCCTGGCACTCATATCCCTGACGAATGTAATCATTCAGCAAATTAGCTGCTTCTGACTCATCGTTGGCATAAACCACCGCGACATGGGGATAGCGCCGCATTCCGCGTCCGTGCGGCAGGTGCATCATATTTTGTATAAAATAGGAAAGTTCTGCATTCGCACGGATCCGATTCGTCAGGTGGAATGTCTGGATTCCCGGCTGCTCCCCCAAGAGCTTTATTGCACCCAGATCCAATTCTTCCGGCGAAATCATATCCTCACAGTTACTGGAAAAAATAACCGGACGCGTTTTGCCGATCTCCAGCAAAATTTCCAATGTATTGGGCGACAGAAGGTGTGCCTCATCTACTAAGATCGCGCTGTATGCTTCAAACCTGATTTCCGCTCCCGTTTGAACACTATCCTCCGCCAGGTACTCCACCCGCCGCAGCCGCTCATGCAGCACCTTCCACTCTTTTCCCGCTTCACCGCAGTGGATCATGCACACCCGCTGCCGCCCGGAGAGTTTCATCGCAATATCATATAAAAGCAGCGTTTTGCCCGTCCCCGGAAGACCGGTAAACCAGAAATATCCCGTCCGGTCTGCCCGGATTTTCTTTAAAATCTGGCGTTCAATATCCCTCTGCTGGTATGTCAGGAAATATTCTTTCTTTAAGAACCGTCCCGGCTCTGTAAGCGGCGAAATCAGGTACAGCTCCGCCTGAAACAAGTCTTCGATATCGCCTGGATAATCAGCACTCTCCTGCTGCAAATCCCGGCAGAGCTGTTCCCAGTCCGCCTCCACAATGCGGTCATGATTCGTCAGACGCACCAGGCGGTTCTGACTGCTAATATAAGTGTACGAACGAATCGGCTTTCCCAGCGCCGCCAGATAATACCGGTTCTGTATGAGCTGCTTGCGGATCGCCTCATCCGACACCTGTCCGCTCTTTAATTCAAGATTTAAAATCTGTTCTTCCTTGATCTGAAGCAGATCAAACTCTTTTCCCAGTCTCGGAATCTGAAAGGAATAGAAAAAACGCAGTGCGTACACCGCCTGTATATGTCTCTCCAACTCCGAAACCAGCGCTTTCATGCTGTCCAGCTCCCATTCCCGTATTTTCAGAAACACATCCCGCCCCGAAAGCTGTCGTTCCAGCTTTTGAAGGTATTCCGTATTCTGATTTCGGGTAATCGTGTAAATAGAGATTGCTTTCATACCACCTGCGTTCCTTTTCGCCCTTTCCAAACTTTATAGATCCCTCTTTTTGCCGCAGCACTCCATGAGCGCCGCTACCACCTTATCCATCTGCAGTGGTTTTGCCAGATGCACATTCATCCCAGCCGCCAGGCACTGCCTGGCATCCTCTTCAAAGGCATTTGCCGTCATGGCAAGAATCGGAATCTGCCTTGCATCCGCCCGCGGAATCGCCCGGATCGCGCGTGTCGCAGCCAGACCATCCATCACCGGCATCATCACATCCATGAGAATCGCATCGAACGTCCCCGGACGTGCCGCCTCAAAGCAGTCTAATGCCTTCTTCCCGTTCTCCACAATCGTGACATGGGCACCCGCATCGGTCAGAAGTGTCTCCGCGATGTCTGCATTCAACTCATTGTCCTCCGCCAAAAGCAGCTTCAAACCGTGAATATCTCCTGACGGCGCTGCTTCCTTAACCGGAAGCTCCTCCGGCGGCGGTGCAATCTCAAATGGAATTTCCACCACAAACGTCGTTCCAATGCCGACCTCACTCGTCACTTCGATGGTTCCGTGCATCTGTTCAATCAGCCCTTTGACGATCGTCATGCCAAGCCCAGTTCCCTGATAAACACTGCGCGCATCATTTTTCTCCTGTACAAACGGATCAAAGATGTGGTCCAGAAATTCCTGGCTCATGCCAACTCCCGTGTCCGAGATCGTCCACCTATAGACGCACCAGCCGTCCCGTACATCCTGCGCCTCCACCCTGGTACTGATTTTTCCGCCCGGATGATTGTATTTGATGCAGTTTCCATAAATATTCAGGAAAATCTGGCGCAGATGGAGCTGGCTGCCATAAATATACGGATACGGAATCTCCGCTTTTCTTTTATCATACTCCCATTGAATGCCCGCATCTACCGCGCGCTCGATGATGATGCTCACGATATCGTGCGTCATCTCTGCCAATGAAATATAATCATGTGCCAGAATGATCTTTCCTTCTTCCAGCTTGCTCATCTGCAGCACATCATTGATGAGGAACAGCAGATGCCCCGCCGCCACCTGCATTTTCCGGTGATTTTCCATCAGCATCTCCTTATCATCAAAATGTGCCTCATCGATTTTCAAAAGCCCGATAATGCCATTGAGCGGTGTCCGGATATCGTGACTCATGCGGCTTAAGAAATCTGTTTTCGCCCGGTTTGCCGTCCGCATTTCATCAAATGCCGCCTGCAAGCGCGCGTGCTCCTGTTCATCCCGCGCGTGCATCTGCGACGTATCCTGCAGAAGAATGATCGCATGAACCACCGGCATCTCACAAGAAAGCTCCGTATCAAACACGATCGTCTGCGTCATCAGAACTGTTTTCTGTACCCAGCAGATCGTGCCATCTTCCTCCTGGATACAGTATTCCACGGAAATATGTTTCTCCCCTGCCTCAAACCGCTTCAACAGCTTAGCCGGATCATCTGCCAGACGATAGCTTCCCAAGGTCTCCTGGGTGACCATCTTCATATATTCACTGCAATAATCACGGTAAGAACACGGCAGCGGATAGTCCATAAATAACTCCCGGCATTCCTCGTCTTTTCCATTCAGGACAACACTCTTCTCCAGAATATCCTTTGTCAAATTAACTGTATATATCATATCCGACAGATCCAGGAGTGCATCCACATAGCTGTCATTTTCCAGAATCGACTGTTTGAGCTGTTCATAATAAAGCGTCAGCTGTTCCTTCGCATCTGCCCGCCCTTCTGAACTTTTCCGGATCGTCTCAAATGCCAGCAGGAAATGATGCAGCTTTCCTTCCTCATCCCAATCTACCGGGATCAGCGTCAGGCGGCTGTAGAGTCCCTGACCGTTGGTGTCATACTGCAATTCGAGTAGATCTCCCTCCGCCTGCAGCTTCCCGGAAAGCTCTGAAACCTGCAGGCTCTGGCGGATGTTGGCGCGGTCAGCACGAGCCACCCGTTCCGCTGCTATCTGCTCCGCCGCACCGGAATAGCTTCCGTCTGACGCCAGAAAGAAATCAGCACTGGCACGGAGTGCCCGGTAGGTATCCATGTGCGCGTCGCAGTAGAGACAATCCGAAAAGTTTCTCCCGTACCGGTTTAAAAGCTTGAGCAGGTGGAAATCCAGCCGTTTTTCCGCTGCCGCTTCCTCGCGCTTTACATGGTTTTTGTTGATATACATATTTTTATCGGCAAAACTGAAAAGCTCCCGCATCGTGCTGCCCGGAAAATCACTGGCAAGTGCATACCCGGCCGCATAGCTGAGCGGCATATCCGGATATCCCTTTGACTCCTCTGTCATCGCCTCCCGCACATGGGTGAGGCATTCCCGCATGGCCTCCTCATCCAGACCATGCGTAACGGCAATAAATTCATCGCCGCCGTCCCGCCCTACGAACTGTTCCGCAGGCATGGACGCGCGCAGGCAGACGGCGAACCGCCTGATGTAGGCATCCCCCGCCTCATGCCCCATGCTGTTGTTGATTCGGCGGAGATTATTCAGGTCAAAACTGCATACTCCCACATTCTCTGCCGCCGGTTCCGGATCATCCAGCAATTCTTCGCATTTATTCTTATTGGGAAGTCCGGTCGCCTTGTCCAAATACACCTTTTTCTGCAGCGCACGGTTCATCGCCGCAAAGCGCACCGCCTTGATAAATTCATATCCAATCAGAAGCATCAGAACAATAATATCAATCGTGATATATTTTTCAATTACCGTCAGCGAGGATGCCTTCCTCTGGGAATACGCCTCCGCCAGTCCCGTCGCCTCATCACAGATTTCAAAGAACCGCTCGCTCTTATCAATGATCTCTGTATTCTCATAGCCGACTTCCCGGACACGCAGGATTTCATAGTGAAGCGCGGCAAAGTACTCCTCCAACTCCTGCATCTTACTCTGAAACGCCCCGTCATCAAGGCGCACCAGCCCCAGTTCGCCATTGCCATTCCGCAGACCATCGACGAAGGCCTCAATATCCTGAATCATACCATCCTCCGGCTGACCGGAAATTTCCAATTTAATGATACGCTGTGTCTTTCCGCGCACCAGTCCCGCATAATTGACCACACGCGCCGTTCCCTGAATACTGGAGACAATTCCCATCATCACGATAATCAGTGCCGCCAGCACAACCGCCAGCACGCCGATGCAGATCTGTATTATGTTTGAAGTCTTTTTCTTCTTACTCTTATTCGCATTCTCGGAATCCATCGCTCCGTCCTCCCGTGAAAAAGAATGTGCCTTGGCACATTCTCGCGCCAAGCGCGGTCGCTTGCGACATGTTTCTGCTTCGCGCGAGTGCGCATCCTCGCGGAGCGTTTTTTGTTTCATAGGACGTAATTTCCTATGAAACAAAAACCCTGGCACGCCCTTTTCCCTGCACCTGCCATCTTGTTATTTTACATCTTATATCCCAGAAAGCATCCATCCTCATGCGACTCAATCCGCCCGACCGCCTGCAGATACGAATAAATAATCACCGTCCCGGCAAACTTCATCCCACGCTTTTTGAGATCTGCCGACACTGCATCTGAGAGCGGCGAGCTGACCTTGCCTGTCTCATGAATCACCGCTTCTCCCGTCCAGTGAGTCAGATACGCGTCAAAACTCCCATATTCATTCTGAATTTCCCGGAATATCCGTGCATTCGTGACAGCGGCATGAATTTTCAGCCGGTTATGTACAATTCCCGGGGCGGTCCGGATTGCTTCCTCCTTCGCCTCGTCGTAACCGCACACCTTGTCCAGGTCAAATTCATCGAACGCGGCGCGGAACGCCTCCCGCTTATTGAGGATGCACTCCCACGAAAGCCCTGCCTGAAAGCATTCAAGGATCAGCATCTCAAAGAGCTTCGCATCATCCCGAACCAGCTTTCCCCACTCCTCGTCGTGATAACGGATATACAATTCATTCTTTGGATTCGCCCAGCGGCAGCGGTGTTTTCCATCGTGCCATTCCATGTTTTTCTCCCTTCGCCTACATAAGCGGCGCCAGAATCCGCAGTGCCTTCCCCGCAAACCGCCGGATAAACGGATACTTCCGGCAGTTTTCCAGAGTGATCCGCTCGCTCTTTGCAAGTGTTTTCTGAAAATCTTCTTCCACATCCATCACAACCGCATTGCGGAAGAAATAGGACGCGCACTCAAAATGCAGATACAGACTTCTGAAATCGAGGTTGATCGTTCCGACCACCGCCTTCTCATCGTCGCTTGTAAACATCTTCGCATGAATAAAGCCCGGCGTGTATTCATAGATCTGGACACCAGCCCGCAGAAGCTCCGCGTAGTAGCTGCGCGCCAGCAGGTACGCATATAATTTATCCGGTATATGCGGCATGATAATAATGACCTCCACGCCGCGTTTTGCCGCAAACTTGAGCGCCGCCAGCGTCGTATCGTCAAGAATCAGATACGGGGTCGTTATGTGCACATACCGGCGTGAACGCCCTAAAATATCGAGGTACACCGACTCGCCGACATTTTCCCCGTCGAGCGGGCTGTCCGCATATGGCATCACAAAGCCACCGTAGTCCAGCCCCTCCGGCATATGAAATTCCGGCGGACATAAAAATCGGCGGTACTCCTCTCCATCCCGCTCCGTCACATCCCAGAGCTGCAGAAACATCATCGTAAAACTATCCACGGCTTTTCCTTTGATCATGACTGCCGTGTCCTTCCAGTGTCCAAAGCGCACCCGCTGGTTGATATACTCATCCGCCAGGTTCACGCCTCCGGTAAACGCAGTATGACCATCAATCACGCAGATCTTCCGGTGATCGCGGTTATTCTGGTAACTCGAGAGAGCCGGACGCACCGGCGCAAAAATCTTGCACTGGATCCCCTTCTCCTGCATCGCTTTCTCATAGCCGTGGGGCAGCGTGAAGAGATTTCCCATGCCGTCATACATAAATCGGACTTCCACGCCCTCGGCGGCCTTCGTCTCTAACACCTGTAAAATCGCATCCCACATCACTCCGTGTTCTACGATAAAATATTCCATAAATATAAAATGTTCCGCTTTTTTGAGTTCTTCCAATAATACTGGAAACATATCATCTCCCAGCGGGAAATAACGTGCCCCCGTATTTTCATACGCCGGGAAACGTCCGTACTGGTTCATATAGCGGACGAGATTGCCGCCACTGGCGCTGATGCTCTCATAGTGTGCCAGCACCTCCGGATCCTGTAAAAGGTACGGACGCAGTTTTGTCCCAACTTCCTCGATCCGCCGGTTAATACGGTGCGTGCCAGGCTGCAGCGTCAAAAACAGATAAAACAGCGTTCCAAACACTGGAAATACCAGAATCGGCACAACCCAGGACAGCTTGATCGTGCTGTTTCCTTCATCGCTGATAATATAGATCAATATCAGGGCACTGAGTATCGCAGATCCGCCATACATATAGATCAGGTACTCTCTAAACCAGTCAAACCCGGCAAAGAGCACAAGAATCTGTATCAGCAGAAACAGCGTTCCCAGCGTGGTACGACCGAAAATCAGACGCAGCAGTTTTTTCAATTTTTTAAGTATTTTCTCCATTTTCTACCAGTCCATTTCTCTATCTTGTTCATCGGGCATCTGCCATATCATTTAAAACTACAGTGCCATCTCTCATAGTATGACAGATTTTTGCAAATAAAACAAGAGGTCAGCCAGAGACTGACACAGATTTATGTGTCATCCCGACTGACCTGTCATTGCAAGCGCTTATTTTAACAACCGCATTGAAACATCTCACTGATATTCCGCATAAGGCTTATATAGCGCCATTTTCTGGAATTTTAGTCCTCCAGTGCCTGACGGATATCCTCGATGATATCATCCGCATTCTCAATTCCGACACTCAAACGGATCAGGCTCGGATCAACGCCCGCCTCCTTGAGCTGCTCGTCGGAGAGCTGACGGTGAGTATGACTTGCCGGATGCAACACGCAGGTTCTCGCATCGGCAACATGGGTTACGATGGCTGCCAGTTTCAGCTTATCCATGAACTCGCCAGCTGCCTGACGACCGCCCTTTAAGCCGAAAGAAATAACGCCGCATGTACCGTTCGGCATATATTTCTGCGCCAGTGCATGGTATTTATCATTTTCAAGTCCCGGATAATTCACCCAGGCCACATCTTCACGGCTCTGTAAATACTCGGCGACCTTCTGTGCATTCTCACAGTGGCGCGGCACACGCAGATGCAGTGTCTCCAGACCGATATTCAATAAGAAGGAATTCTGCGGGGACGGGATGGAACCGAGATCACGCATTACCTGTGCGGTTGCCTTGGTGATATAAGCCGCCTTACCGAATTTCTTCGTGTAAATAATGCCGTGGTAAGACTCATCCGGCGTCGTCAGACCCGGGAATTTATCTGCATGTGCCTCCCAGTCAAAGTTGCCACTGTCCACGATGCAGCCGCCGACGGTCATCGCATGTCCATCCATATATTTTGTAGTAGAATGCGTTACAATATCTGCGCCCCACTCGAACGGACGGCAGTTGATCGGAGTTGCAAACGTATTATCTACAATAAATGGAATACCATTTCTGTGTGCAATCCGGGCAAATTTTTCCAGATCCAGCACTACCAGAGCCGGGTTTGCAATCGACTCACCGAAGATACACTTTGTGTTCGGGCGGATCGCCTTCTCGATCTCCTCTTCCGGCGCATCCGGGTCAACTAACGTAACATCGACGCCCATTTTTTTCATCGTAACGACAAACAGGTTTGATGTGCCGCCGTATACGGTTGCCGAGCAGACCAGATGATCGCCCGCGCCGCAGATATTAAATACCGCATAAAAGTTTGCCGCCTGTCCGGAGGATGTCAGCATTGCTGCCGCGCCGCCCTCCAGCTCACGGATCTTATCTGCGACTGCATCATTGGTCGGGTTTGCCAGACGGGTATAAAAATATCCGTTTTCCTCCAGATCGAAGAGTCTTCCCATCTGCTCACTGGTTGAATACTTAAAGGTCGTGCTCTGGTAGATCGGCAGAATTCTCGGCTCGCCATTTTTCGGCTGCCATCCGCCCTGGATGCACGTTGTTTCCATTGAACGTTTCATTTTTCTTCTCCTTCATATGTTTATTTTAAAATAATTTTATAGTAATTGAGCGCATTTTTTAGTACGGCTCTTTTACATTACCATATCAAACAGCGAAAGCTGATTGCTCTCCGGCAGCCCCGTCAGAATTCCCAGCTCTGCCATCAGATCGCACACCGTCTTCGTAACCTTGGTGCGATTGATAAAGTCCTCTTTTGACAAGAACTTTCCGTCCTCCGCCGCAAAAACAATCGCGTCTGCCGCTTTCTCGCCCAGTCCGTCGATACTGCTTAACGACGGCATCAGCTTTCCGTCTATGATCTGGAAATTGCGGGCTTTTGCCCGGTAAATATCGATCGGCATGAACTCAAATCCGCGCGCGTACATTTCCTGTACGATACGCATATCGCGCAGCGTGTCCTGCTCTTTCTTGGAAAGAGAATCCGACCGGCTCTTGTACTCCGCCAGATGGTACTCCAGCTTATCGCGCCCCTGGCACATCAGCTTGTAGGTAAATCCACTCGCACGGATGCTGAAATATGCCGCATAGTACGCCAGCGGGTAAAATACCTTACAGTACGCCACACGCCACGCCATCATAACGTAAGCCGCCGCGTGCGCCTTCGGGAACATATACTTGATTTTCAGGCAGGAATCGATATACCACTGCGGCACATCGTGAGCTTTCATCTCCTCGATCCACTCCGGTTTCAGTCCTTTTCCTTTTCGGACAGACTCCATGATAGTGAAGGAGAGTCCCTCTTCGAGTCCTTTCTGAATCAGATAAATCATAATATCGTCTCGACAACAAATCGCCGTCTGAATCGTCGCCTGTCCGCTCAGGATAAGGTCTTTCGCGTTTCCTAACCATACATCCGTACCGTGGGACAGACCGGAAATCCGCACCAAATCCGAAAAATATTTCGGTTTGGCATCGATCAACATCTGCATCGCGAAGTCTGTACCAAACTCCGGAATGCCAAGCGCCCCGAGCTTACAGCCGCCGAGATCCTCCGGCGTGACACCGAGCGCCTCCGTGTTCTGGAAGAGACTCATGACCTCCTTCGAATCCAGTGGAATATCCTTAACCGGGTCGAGTCCCGTCAAATCCTGCAGCATACGAATCATGGTCGGATCATCGTGTCCGAGAATATCGAGTTTCAACAAGTTGTGGTCGATCGAGTGGTAATCGAAATGCGTCGTGACGGTACGTGTCGTCATATCGTCCGCCGGGTGCTGCACCGGTGTAAACGTGTCAATCTCCTCTCCGAGGGGCAATACGATGATACCGCCCGGATGCTGTCCGGTGGTACGCCGCACGCCGACGCAGCCGGACACGATGCGCTCAATCTCGCACCGGCGCTTACGGATTCCTTTATCCTCATAATAATGCGCCACAAAACCATACGCTGTCTTATCCGCCAGCGTACCGATCGTCCCCGCACGGAAGGTCTGTCCTTTTCCGAAGATGACCTCCGTATAGCTGTGCGCCCGGCTCTGGTACTCGCCGGAGAAGTTTAAGTCGATATCCGGCTCCTTATCGCCCTTGAATCCCAGGAACGTCTCAAACGGGATGTCGAACCCGTCTTTTTTCAGCGGTTTTCCGCACTTTGGACATATCTTATCCGGCATATCACAGCCCGCCATACCCGAAAACTTCTTTACGTCTTCGGAATCAAAATCGTAATAATGGCAGTTCGGGCAGTAATAATGCGGGCTCAGCGGATTTACCTCCGTGATACCAGACATCGTCGCCGCCAGCGAGGAACCAACGGATCCTCGCGAACCAACCAGATATCCATCCTCATTCGACTTCCAAACCAGCTTCTGCGCGATGATATACATAACGGCGAATCCATTGGAAATGATCGAGTGAAGTTCCCGCTCCAACCGATCGACTACCACCTTCGGCAGCTTATCGCCGTACATATCATGCGCGTGGTTGTAGCAGATGGTACGAAGCGTATCATCCGAATTCGGAATAACCGGCGGACACTTGTCCGGGCGTACCGGTGAAATGCGCTCGCACATCGCCGCAATCTTGCGCGTGTTTGTGATAACGATCTCCTCCGCCTTATCGCTGCCTAAATATTCAAATTCCCCCAGCATTTCCTCGGTGGTCCGCAGATACAGTGGTGCCTGATCGTCTGCATCCTTAAAGCCCTTGCTCGCCATGATGATACGACGGTAGACCTCATCCTCCGGATCGAGGAAATGGACGTCGCAGGTCGCGCAGACCAGCTTGTTCCACTGCTCGCCAAGTTCAATCACTTTGCGGTTCAGATCCTGCAGATCCTCCCAGGTGTTGACCGAACTTTTCTCATCCCGCAACATAAATGCGTTGTTTCCAAGCGGCTGCACTTCCAGATAATCATAGAAATTCGCTATTTTTCCCAGTTCCTCCTCCGGAACCCCGCGCAGGATCGCCTGAAACAGCTCGCCCGCCTCGCACGCCGATCCAAGAATCAGCCCCTCGCGGTGGCTCGCCAGCAGACTCTTTGGAATCCGCGGACGTTTTGCAAAATACGTCAGGTTTGACTGGGAAATCAGCCGGTACAGGTTGATTCGCCCGACATCATTCTTCGCCAGAATAATAATATGGTAGGTCGGCATCTTCCGGATCATTTCCGGCGTCATTTTGCTGAGTTCGTTGAGCTGCGTCAGATTTTCGATATCACGAGCCTTTAACATCTCGATAAACTTGACAAAAATCTCTGCCGTCGCCCCCGCATCATCGACCGCCCGGTGATGGTTTTCGAGGGAAATTTTAAGCTCTTTCGCTACTGTGTCGAGCTTGAAGCGGTTCAGGTTCGGCAGCAGGACACGCGCCAGCGAAACCGTATCGAGAACCGTCGGCTGGAATGTGATTCCCTGCCGTCTCGCATTTTCTTTGATGAAACTGATATCAAACGAAGCGTTGTGCGCGACCATGACCGCACCCTCGCAGAATGCCAGAAACTCCGGCAGAACCTCTTCGATCGTCGGCGCGCTGATTACCATGCCGTCGTTGATGCTTGTCAGCTGTTCAATGTCATAGGGGATTGGCACTTCCGGGTTGACAAATGTGCTGAATTTGTCCACAATCTTTCCATCCGTCACACGCACCGCGCCGATCTCGATGATGCGGTTCTTGATCGGGCTGAAGCCGGTCGTCTCGATATCGAATACAACGCAGGTGTGATCTAACGTCTGTCCTTTCTCATTCTCCGCCAGTTCCTTCATATCATCGACGAGATAGCCCTCAACACCATAGAGGATCTTGAAGTTTTCGCCCTTATCAACCGCATGGTTCGCATCCGGAAACGCCTGCACACAGCCGTGGTCGGTGACAGCGATCGCGTCCATGCCCCACTGTTTGGCACGTTTGATGATATCCTTGACCTCGGAAACACCGTCCATATCGCTCATCTTTGTGTGACAGTGAAGCTCCACGCGCTTGACCGGACTGTTGTCCATCCGCTTGCTGGTGAAATCTTCGCATTTCTTGATGCCGGAAACCGAACCGATCGTCAGCTCGCCATCAAATTTATCAATATTGGCAACACCCTTGATGCGGACAAACTGTCCCGCCTTGGTCGCCGTCTTCAAATCATCCAGCGTATCCTCCCGTGCAAAGATCTTGACGCCGATTGTATCTGTAAAATCCGTTACCGAAAACATAAACAGTGTGTTGCCGCTGCGAAGCTCCCTTAGCTCGCAAGTCAGGATCTTTCCGCGGATGACAACCTGCCCAACCTCGCCTTCCAACTCCTCGATCGGGCTCGCCTCCTCATCGAAATCGCGCCCAAACAGCACATCCGGATTGTCGGATTTCTTCATATAGCCCGAACGGCGGTACTCGCCGCTCTTGCCAGATCCAGCATTTGTGCTGCCTGCCTGGTTTCTGCCTCCTGCCGGATTCCCCCCGGCTTTCAGCTTACCAACCGGTTTTAAAACAGTCTTTCCCTCGTCAAATGGCAGATCAACACCGCCAGAGGCAGGTTCTGCCCCCGATGGTTCCATATACGCCTCATTGGCACCTGCTGCTCCGGCAGCCGCGCCGCTTCCGCCTGCCGTGCCACTCTCGCCTGCCGCCTGCGGCTTCATGTAGATGATCTCCGGCTCAGTATTCTTCTTCTCAACCGGACGGTAGGAAGTCTTCACAACCACCGGCACATTGCAGCGCTCGGTGAAGATTTTCTCCAGAATCCGCACCAGCTCCGGTGACTTATCGCGCACGATCATCGTGTCCTCTAGCGACAGCTTCAGGTATCCTTCTTCTTCAAAATTCATCTCCGCCTTACGGAACATATTATAAAGAAGGATACTGTAATTTTTCAGCTCCATCAAAATGCTGTCCCGGTATACATTCATGAGTTTTTCCGGCGTGTACTGGCTGGACAGATGGTATTTCTCCAAAATCTTGATCGTCACCCGTTTGCCCGGAAACAACTGCTCCTTGATGCCTTTTTCCAGATCGTAGATACTCTGCTTGTGCATCAGGCGCGGGCTGTCGATGTATACGCGGATCACGCTCCGGTCACGGTTCGTCGAGATCTTCTCGATCCCGACCATTTCAAGCAGTCCCCGCACATTTTCCGCAATATGTAAATCTGGAAATACCTCCAGAAATGTTTTCATTCTATCATTCCTTTGCTTTTTTCTCTTCCACCATCCGGTCAAGCTCCGCTTTGAGCGCCGGTAAAAGTTCACTCTCCGGCAGTTTTTTCACAATCTCGCCCTTGCGTATCAGAAGTCCTTCGCCGATACCGCCGGCTACACCGAGATCGGCTTCCTTCGCCTCGCCCGGTCCGTTGACCACGCAGCCCATGACGGCAACCTTGATATCCAGCGGATATCCCTGTACCAGCGTCTCCACCTGGTTTGCCAGACCGATGAGGTCGATCTGCGTGCGTCCGCAGGTCGGACATGAAACAACTTCCACGCCTCCCCGACGAAGGCCCAGCGTCTTCAAAATCAGCTTTGCCGACTTGATCTCCTCCAGCGGGCTGCCTGTCAGGGACACGCGGATCGTATCACCGATTCCCTGACTCAAAATCAGTCCCAGACCGACCGCTGACTTGATATTGCCCGCAATCACAGTTCCCGCCTCTGTGATACCGACATGCAGCGGATAATGAGTCTTTTTTGCAATTAGTTCATGTGCTTTTACACACATCATAACATCCGAAGATTTGATGCTGATAACCAGATTGTCATAACCCATCTGCTCAATCAGGGCAACCTTATCCAGCGCACTCTCAACGAGTCCTTCCGCTGTCACGCCGCCATATTTCTCTACCAATGGCTTTTCCAAAGAACCGCTGTTGACGCCGACACGAATCGGCACGCCATACTCTTTTGCCTTGTCAACCACCGCCTGGATCCGCTCTCTGGAACCGATATTTCCCGGATTGATACGGATTTTGTCCGCGCCGCACTCGATCGCCGCGATCGCGAGACGATAGTCAAAATGAATATCCGCCACCAATGGAATATGTATCTGGCGTTTAATCTCCGTCAGGGCAGCAGCCGCCTCCATTGTCGGCACTGCCACACGGATAATATCGCAGCCCGCGTGCTCCAGCGCCAGAATCTGCTCGACGGTCGCCTTCACATCCTCTGTTTTCGTATTACACATCGACTGGATCAGAATCGGATTGCCGCCGCCGATCTGACGTTTTCCAATCTGCACCACTTTCGTCTCGTCCCGGTATCCCATATCGTTCCTCCCAAACCTTTCTTCTCCGACATGAAATTTCCGTTCTTTTTCGAGCGAATCTTTCATGCCTTTGAATTAATTGAGTTATTACAATAAATTTCTAATATCATTAAACAACACAAACAGCATCAGCGTCATCAATGCCGCCATGCCCGCCATATGAACCATGCCCTCTTTTTCCGGATCAACCGGCTTGCCGCGCAGCATCTCCAGAATGATAAAGACGAGCCGTCCGCCGTCCAGCGCCGGGATTGGAAGCAGGTTCATGACACCCAGATTGGCGCTGAGCAGAATACACATATTTGCCAGATTGACAAGCACAATCATAAGTCCGTAGCTCTGGCTCTCCTTGACCGTCGTGCCGATCATCGACACAATCCGCACCGGACCTGCGATATCGTTCGAGCTGACCTGCCGCTTCAGAATCATTCCAAGGCTGCTGAATGTCACACGGATCCAGTAGCGCACTTCGCAGAAGCTATACTGCGCTGTCTGAATCACAGACGCCGGTTTCTGGTAAACGCCGCCGCTGATTCCGATAAGATAGCGTCCCGCCTCCTCGGAATAACGCGGAACCATCTGCGTCGTGTAGGATTTCCCATCCCGCACATACTCCATCGTGACACTCTTTCCCGGATGGAACTGCAGATAGGTCTGCACGTCGCGGTACAGATAGGTGCGCGTGCCATTTAAGCGCTCGATCGTATCGCCCGCCTGCAGCCCCGCCTCCTGTGCCGGATAGCCGTCCTCGACACTGACAACCGATGCCGGGTCAAAGCCCACACAGCTGATTACGAAAAAGGCGCAAAACCACGCCAGAATGAAGTTGAATACGGGCCCTGCCACCACGACTTTAAAACGTGTCCAGGCAGAAACTGCATTAAAATAAGTCCCGGAGGCGCCCGGAGGCAGCAGGATCCGTTCCGTTTTTCCATCTGTCAGACTCTGGTTCTGATCGCAGGAACTCCCTTTTTCCGTCTCACCCGGCGCATCATACCCTTCATCTTCCCCCAGCATCATACAAGAACCGCCAAACGGAAGCAGCTTCAGCGAGTACCGCGTCCCGCCTTTCACAAAACTGAAAAGTCTAGGACCCATGCCGAGCGAAAACTCAACGACGCAGATTCCGCCCCGTTTTGCCAATAAAAAATGTCCAAATTCGTGAAACAGCACGATCAGGCTGAATACAATCAGCGCCGCCAGCAAACTTACCAATCTACCACCTGCTCTCTATAAAATCATAGGTTTCCTGTTCTGCTGCCAGAATCTCTTCGACCGTCGGATTCTCTTTCACGGTGTGGTGTTCCATCGCCGCCTCAATCATATCAGTGATGGTCAGATATCCGATCTCGCGATCGAGGAATTTCTGGACTGCCCGCTCATTTGCCGCGTTGAACACGGTCGGAAGCGTACCGCCGCGCCGTCCGGCTTTGTATGCCAGGGAAAGTCCGTGGAAATTCTCAAAATCCGGCGCTTCAAAGGTAATCTGTGCCAGCTTTGCAAAATCCAGCCGGTCGCCCGCCAGGAAGCGGCGTTCCGGATAATACAGCGCATACTGGATCGGAAGCTTCATATCCGGCGTGCCGAGCTGCGCTATCACCGCGCCGTCCTCGTATTCTACCATTGAATGAATCACACTCTGCGGCTGCACAACCACCTGCACCTGATCCATCTCCACGCCAAAGAGCCATCTTGCCTCCATAACTTCCAGACCTTTGTTTACCATCGTGGAACTGTCGATCGTGATCTTGCGCCCCATCGTCCAGTTCGGATGTTTCAGCGCATCTTCGACCTGCACACCCTTCATCTGCTCTCTCGTCCATCCGCGGAACGGTCCGCCGGACGCTGTCAGGAGAATCTTGTGGATCTTATTTCCCGTCTCACCGTTCAAACTCTGGAAAATCGCGCTGTGCTCGCTGTCCACCGGCAGAATGCGGACATGCTTCTCCTTTGCCAGCGACATAATGATATGCCCGGCCGTTACCAGGGTCTCTTTGTTTGCAAGTGCAATATCTTTTCCAGCATTCATCGCTGCGATCGTCGGGCGGATACCGATCATTCCGACTACCGCTGTCACCACAATCTCCGCACCCAGCTCCGTTGCCACTGCGAGAAGTCCATCCATGCCGCTCTCGACACGGATATCCAGATCGCGCACACGGTCTTTCAGTTCTTTTGCTTTTTCCTCGTTCCAGACCGCCGCGATCTTCGGAGAGAACTCCCGGATCTGTTTCTCCAGAAGATCAATATTGCTTCCAGCCGCCAGAGCCGTTACTTCTATATCTTTATTCGCCCGGACCACTTCCAATGTCTGTGTTCCGATCGATCCGGTTGATCCAAGTATCGCAATTTTTTTCATTTCTTATTCTCCTGTTTCTGTATTTTCATACATGCTTCCGTTTTATCGTAAAAACGTCAGTGCAAAATAAATCGCCGGTGCCGTAAAAATCATGCTGTCGAACCGATCCAGCACGCCGCCGTGTCCCGGAATCAGGTTTCCGTAATCCTTGACATTGTGGTTCCGCTTGATCGCCGACGCCGCCAGATCCCCGATCTGGGAAATGACCGCCGCAATCGCACACGCCACCGCGCATGCCACCATCGGATTGCTGACCTCGTCCATCTTCGCACCGAAGAAATACGCATAAATGCAGCCTAACAGAGCCGATCCAACCACACCGCCGACGGCGCCCTCGATCGATTTTTTCGGGCTTAAAACCGGTGCCAGACGGTGTTTTCCAAGGAGCATTCCCGCGCAGTATGCGCAGGTGTCACAGCCCCAGGAGCTTAAAAAGATCAGCCAGACAAGGTATTTTCCGTCCGCCATTGCCCGCACCTGATACAGGTAGGAAAGCATAATTCCCAGATAAAAAATGCCGAAAAATGCTACTGTAATCTGCTCGGTCCCATATTTCGGAAACGTGAACACGTAAATGCTCATCAGCACCATCAGGGCTGCAATCGCAAGCAGCGTCACATAATGCTGCCCTTCAAACCAAACCAGCCCATAATATCCCAGACACGCCAGATACCCGGCGATGCCCGGCGCTTTTTTCTCAATCCCCATAACCCGGTAAAGCTCAAACATACCGATCAGGGAGATCGCGGCGGTCACACAGTACAGAAGGACACCGCCCTTTGTAACCAGTAAAATCGCGAGTGCTACAAGCACAATCCCGCTTATCAGCCTCGTTCTGAACATGGCAACTCCTCCTTATGCCTTGACTCCGCCAAAGCGTCTGTCTCTTTGATTGAACTGCTCAATTGCCTTTATAAGCTCGTCGCGGTTGAAATCCGGCCACAGGCAGTCCGTGATATAAATCTCACTGTAGGCAAGCTGCCACAGCAGATAATTGGACAGGCGGATCTCGCCGCTGGTGCGGATCAGAAGATCCGGATCCGGGATGCCCGCCGTATCTAAATAGGACGCAACGGTCTGCTCTGTCACGTCCTCCGGCACCAGCTTTCCGTCCTGACAGTCCATCATCATATGGCGCACCGCGCGCGTGATCTCATCTCTGCCGCCGTAGTTGACTGCGATCACAAAGGTCATGCCCGTGTTTGCCGCCGTCTCATCTTCCAGGCGGTTGATGCCCTCGATGATATCGCTGTCAAAGCGCGTGCGGTCGCCGATCATTTTGACTCTTACATTATTTTTCTTGGCAATCTTTAAAAGCCGTTTCAGATAAAAACGGAAGAGCTGCATCAGCGCCCCTACTTCTTCAGCAGAACGTTTCCAGTTTTCCGTTGAAAAACCATATACCGTCAGATAACGGATTCCCAGTCTCGCTGCATCCTCAACCGTCTGTTCAACCGTCACACACCCCTGTTTATGACCTGCGGTTCTCGGGAGACCTCTCTTCTTCGCCCATCTGCCGTTGCCATCCAGAATGAGGGCGACATGCTGCGGAATTACCAGGTTTTCGATGTCCCTTTCCATCCAGTTTTCCTCCATAATATTCCCTTAATAGCCAGAAAACAGGACCAGCCGGCCATCCGCATCTGCAATGCCGGCCAGCCCTGCTTGAGGCAGCCTGATTTTTACATTTAAACTCTATTGTATTTTTATACAGTCATGATCTCAGCTGTTTTTTCTTCTACTGCTTTATCAACCTTTGCGATCATCTTGTCAGTCAGCTTCTGGATCTGATCCTCGCCATCTGCCAGCTCATCCTCGGTGATCTCGCCGCCTTTTTCCAGCTTCTTTAACAGGTCGTTTGCATCACGGCGGATATTGCGGACTGCAACCTTCGCGCCCTCGCCCTTTTTCTTAACATCCTTTGCCAGATCTTTACGGCGTTCCTCAGTAAGCTCCGGGAAAATCAGGCGGACTGCACTTCCATCGTTGTTCGGGTTGATACCCAGATCGGAAGTCAGGATCGCTTTCTCGATGTCCTTAATGAGCTTCTTCTCCCACGGCTGGATCAGAATCATACGCGGCTCCGGTACAGAGATATTTGCCACCTGCTGTAACGGGGTCGGTGCGCCGTAGTAATCTACCTTGATTTTGTCCAGTACATGCGGGTTCGCACGTCCAGCACGAATGGATGTATACTCATTCAGCAGTGCGTCATAGGACTTATTCATCTTCTCTTCGTAAACTTTTAATCTCTCCTGCATAAAATCCTCCTAGTTATGCGGTAACCACTGTACCGTTAATTTTTCCGCGCATTGCATTTACAATTCCGTCTTTTTCATTCAGGCTGAATACTGCCATCGGAACGTGATTTTCCATACACATGATGGAAGCTGTGAGGTCTACGACCGCCAGCTGCTTATCGATCACCTCCTGAATCGTGATCGTATCATACTTCTTTGCATCCGGGTTGATCTTCGGATCGCTGTCATAGACGCCGTCGATCGCCTTGGCCAGAAGAATGCAGTCTGCATCCATCTCAATCGCACGCAGCGCTACGCCGGTATCAGTTGAGAAATACGGATGGCCTGTACCACCTGCAAAAAATACGACCATACCCTTTGAGAAATATTTATTGGCTCTGTCCTTTGAAAACAGCTTCGTCATGGAACCGCACTCAAATGGTGTCAGAATCTGTGTCATCATACCCTCGCTCCGGAAGATCTCCGACACGTAAATACAGTTCATGACCGTTGCCAGCATTCCGATCTGATCCGCCTTGGTCCGATCGATTGCATTGCTCTGGCGGCCTCTCCAGAAGTTTCCGCCGCCGATCACGATACCTACTTCGATTCCGTCATCGACCGCCGTCTTAACCTGTCTGGCTACTTCCTTGACCGTTGCTTCATCAAACCCGGTTTTCTTGTCGCCTGCCAGCGCTTCTCCGCTCAGCTTCAGTAATACCCGCTTTAATTCCATAATTCGGTTCTCCCTGTCTATATGTACGTTCTGATGTACATTTTATCTGTGATGACCGTAAAAAGCTGCGTCACCTTATCAAAGATATTCTACCACAAAAAATCCGAATGTGCGATAGAATTTTCGTAAATCCTGTGCATCCTTTCATCATTTTCCCCAAACGCCTTTCTGTATACGGATTCTTCGCCCTATTTTTCATTTTTTCTCAAATTTTAGCGCCCGTTTTACTTTTTTTCTATTTCACCTTTTCCCGCCGCTCTCATTCTGCCCCCAGTTTCTCATTATTTATCTGCACTTATCCTCTGCAATCTTTTTCTGTGCATTATTTAACAGCCTTCCTGGGTGCAATCCATGTATGTGCATTATTTTATTGGATATGCATTTTATAACATTGCAAATTTGAACCATTATATTGTTTGATAAAAATCAATTTCCAGCTACAATAGTTATATCAGTTGTAATTATTTATTATCTCTGAAATAACAATAACGCATGATTCTTTCGGATCGGGGAGGCACTTGAAAAATATGACAGCAATCGATCAAAAACAAATTAACAAGCAGCAGACAAACCGTTATGAAAAATATTACCGTCAGATAGGTCTCAACATCGCTTATTACCGCAAACTCCGTGGCATGAGCCAGATGGCTTTAGCAGAGGCGACCGATTTAAGCCGGACTCATATATCCAACATCGAGGCACCGAACATGAAAACGAGTCTTTCCTTAGAGAGTCTCTTTGATATTGCAGGTGTTCTGCAGGTTGCACCGCGCGCCCTGCTCGATTTCCGTGATGAGAAACCGCAGGATTTTCATGAATAAATCATGATAGAGCACGTAGATTCATGAATTTCTTTAAAGCATGACATTTTAGGGTTCCAAAGATAAATTGGAACCCTTTTTGTGGTATTCAAAAGTAAAAAATCAAAATTATGGTGAGCATTTTCCACCTATTTATTCGTCTTCCGGTTAATAAACTCCGTCCTCGTCTTCGAGTAGATAAATTTCTGACTCGCATACAGGCTGTAATAACCAGAGAAACTAAAGCTGACTGCAATCACCAGCACGAAAAACGGCATCGCCTCATAGCCAAAAAGCTCAAAGCCCAGCAGAAGCGTTGAGATCGGGCAGTTTGTGACTCCCACAAAGAGTCCCAGCATACCGCAGGCGGTCATAAGACCGACCGGCTGTCCAAAGAGAAATGCAAAGAAACTGCCAAACGTCGCGCCGATCGTCAGGGTCGGCACGATCTCGCCTCCCTTGAAGCCTGCCTCCAGCGTAACCGTCGTAAAGAGAATTTTCATCAGGAAATCCCATGGAAGTCCCTCGCCCTCGAAACATTTTTCAATCAGGGAGACGCCGCTTCCGTTGTAGCGGGTCGAACCGGTCAGAAGCGTCAAAACAATCACAATCGCCGCGCCGGATAGAATCCGCCAGACCGGCGATGGAAGATATTTTTTGTAGAGATGTTCCGTTGTGTGAAGCGTGATGCAGAAAAGCTCCGACACCAGCGCGCAGCCAGCCGCCAGACCGACAGCCACGATCGCTGTTTCAATACTCCACGCAGGAACCGCACCAATCGCAAACTGCTCCGGCATCAGTCCCCAGAACCTCGCCAGCGCCGCCGCCGTAAAGGCAGAAAAGACACATGGAACCAGCGCTGCATAGTACATAACGCCGATGCTGATAACCTCCATCGAAAAGATCGCCGCCGCCATCGGTGTGCCAAACAAGGCGGCAAACACACCGCTCATGCCGCACATGACCGCAATTTTCTTATCTTTCTCATCAAATTTCAGCCATTTTCCGATCTGGGTTCCGATGCTTCCTCCCATCTGCAGCGCCGCGCCCTCCCGTCCGGCAGAACCACCGCCCAGGTGCGTCAGAAGTGTTCCTGCAAAGACTGCCGGGGCAGTCGCAAAACTGATCTCTGTGTTCGAATAGATCGATTCGATCACCATATTTGTGCCCCGGTTATTACTCTCTCCCAGCACATGGTAAACACCCAGAACCAGAAGACCGGTAAGCGGCAGCAGAAAGACCATCCACGGGTGGCTTTGAAAGAATGCCGACACCCATAGGACACATTTTCCAAATGCCGTGCCGATGCAGCCGCTCACAATTCCAATCACAATCGCGCCTTCCACCCATTTTATAAAATAGGAAATATTTTTTAACACCGGCTCATATTTCTCCCGCTTCATTTCAACTCTCCCCTGTCTGCTCTATCCACACTGCTTTTCATTTCCATCTTAGACATCATAGATATTTTTGGATTTTACCAGCTTCGGACGGTAGCCTGCTTCCTTGAGTGCTTCCACTATCTTATTCTTGTGATCCGTACCAAACGCCTCAACGGTGATCCGCAGCTCCACTGCTGCGTTGCGGTTGATGCTGACAAACTGGTTGTGCTCCAGTTTGATGACATTGCCCTGCTCCGCTGCCATCAGATTTGCAACCTTTGCAAGCTCTCCTGGCTTATCCGGCAGCAGTACCGATACGGTAAATACGCGGTCTCTCTGGATCAGACCATGCTGTACGATGGATGCCATTGTGATCACGTCCATGTTGCCGCCGCTCAGGATGGATACGACTTTTTTCTTCTTCACATTCAGGTGTTTCAAAGCAGCCACAGTCAGAAGACCGGAGTTCTCAACGATCATCTTGTGGTTTTCTACCATATCAAGGAATGCCACGATCAGCTCGGAATCCCCGATGGTGATGATATCATCCACATTGATCTGGATGTACGGGAACAGCAGATCGCCCGGGCGTTTAACGGCAGTACCATCCGCGATTGTGTTGACGCTCGGGAGAGTCACTACTTTTCCTTCTTTCAGGGATTCCTGCATACAGTTTGCGCCTGCCGGTTCTACACCGATCACTTTGATCTTCGGATTCAGCAGTTTTGCCAGCGTTGCAACACCGGTACAGAGTCCGCCGCCGCCAATCGGAACCAGAATATAATCAACAGTCGGAAGCTCTTTGATGATCTCCATGGCGATGGTTCCCTGACCGGTGGCTACGTCCAGATCGTTGAAGGGATGGATAAAGGTATATCCGTGCTCCGCTGCCAGCTCATTTGCATATGCCAGCGCCTCATCGAATACATCGCCGTGAAGAACCACCTCTGCGCCATAGCTTCTGGTACGGTTTACCTTCATGAGCGGCGTGGTCGTCGGCATAACAACCGTTGCCTTGCAGCCAGCCAGTTTTGCCGCGTATGCAACGCCCTGTGCATGGTTTCCAGCCGATGCGGTGATCAGACCGCGCTGTTTCTCCTCATCACTCAGGGTGCTGATCTTATAAAATGCACCTCTTACCTTGTAAGCACCTGTATACTGCATATTTTCCGGTTTTAAATATACTTTATTGCCGGTCAAATTCGAAAAATATTCACTGTAAACCAGTTTTGTCTCGGAAATAACCTTGCTGACAACCTCAGTTGCTTCTTCGAATTTCTCCAGCGTCAGTCCCTGCGGCTCAGCCTGTACTGCCTCTGCTGTCTCTTCCTTTATTGTCTCACTCATTGTCTTTCCTCCATTTATCCGTATTTCTCAGAATGCGCCCTGCTTTTGCCGGTTCTCTGACCAGACAGTCTGCCGGGTGTGTCCTCTCTATCTGAATCTACGGCTTAAGCAGATTTGTTCTCCGCCAAACCAGTTTCAGCCGTGGCATGCTCAGCTATTTTTAGCTTTATTCATTCTCTGTCAATGCTTCATTTCTCTTAAACAGTGCATTGACGAAATCATTCGCATCGAATTTCTGTAAATCGTCAATCTTCTCGCCGATTCCGACGTACTTAACCGGAATACCAAGCTCGGACTGGATCGCAACCGCGATACCGCCCTTTGCCGTGCCATCCAGCTTCGTCAGGATGATGCCGGTGATATCCGCCACCTCCATAAACTGTTTTGCCTGTGCAAGCGCGTTCTGACCGGTGGTTCCGTCAAGGACAACCAATGTCTCACGGTAGGCGTCCGGATATTCTTTGTCGATGATCCGGTTGATTTTCTTTAATTCTTCCATCAGGTTTTTCTTATTGTGCAGACGACCTGCCGTGTCGCAGATCAGCACATCGGCATTTCTTGATTTTGCCGCCGCGATCGCATCGTAGATAACAGCTGCCGGATCAGAACCTTCCTGCTGGGCGATCAGCTCAACGCCCGCGCGTCCTGCCCACTCCGTCAGCTGCTCAATCGCTGCCGCACGGAATGTATCCGCCGCCGCCAGAATGACCTTCTTGCCCTGATCCTTTAACTGACCTGCCAGCTTGCCGACCGAGGTCGTCTTGCCGACGCCGTTGACGCCGATCACCAGCACAACCGACTTGCGGTTCTCAAATTCGTAGGCATTTTCGCCCAGATCCATCTGCTCTTTGATGCTGGCAATCAGAAGATCCTTGCACTCTGCCGGATCCTTGATGTGGTTTTCTTTTACCTTTTTCCGGAGATCCTCGACGATCGCCATCGTCGTCTGGATACCCAGATCGCCCATGATAAGCGTTTCTTCGATCTCCTCGTAGAAATCATCATCGATCGCGGAAAAACCGCTGAATACGGAATCAATTCCGCTTACGATGGAATCTCTCGTTTTCGTCAGCCCTTCTACCAGACGGCTGAAAAAACCCCTTTTCTTCTCTCCCATGCCTGCGCCTCCCTTTCTATTTCTGCTCTCTTTTTTGCAATTATAATTCTGCTTTTTTCTCTTCCCGCTCCATCTGCGCCTCGATCAGGCTGACCGATACCAGCGTGGACACACCTTTTTCCTGCATCGTGATACCGTACAGGCGGTCTGCCGACACCATCGTGCCTCTTCGGTGGGTGATGACGATAAACTGCGTGTAGCACGTCAGCTTATGCAGGTACCCGGCAAACCGGTCTACGTTGGAATCGTCGAGTGCCGCCTCGATCTCATCAAGCAGGCAGAATGGCGACGGTTTTAAGTTCTGAATTGCAAAAAGCAGCGCGATCGCCGTCAATGCTTTCTCCCCACCGGAGAGCTGCATCATATTCTGTAGCTTTTTGCCCGGCGGCTGTGAAATAATCTGGATGCCTGCCTCCAGAATATCTTCTTCCTGCGACAGCTCCAGCGTACCCGTTCCGCCTCCGAATAATTCCTTAAATACTTTATCAAACTCGCGGCGGATCTCACCAAATTTTTCCCGGAACTGACGCCGCATTCCCTCATCGAGCTCCTCAATAATTTTTTCCAGCGCCGCCTGTGCCGCTACCAGATCTTCATGCTGGTTTTTCATAAATTCGTAGCGGCCGGATATCTCCTTGTAGTCCTCGATCGCGTTGACATTGACATTCCCAAGGGCGCGGATCTCCATCTTTTTCCCATTGATCGACCGCTTCATTTCTGGAATCGAGGTCAACTCTTCCTTCCGCAGCTCTTCCGCGCGCGAATACGTAAGCTCATACTCACTCCACATATAATCGACCTGCGACTCCAGGCGCTCATTCAGGCGTTCTCTCTGATTCTGGAGACGGAAGTTCTCGCGGTCTAAAAGCTGGAGACGTTCGTTCAGCTCTTCCTTTTTATCAAAGAAAGTTTTCTGCCGCCCCGCCTTTTCTTCCTTCTCACGCTGCTTGTTCTGGATTACCAGTTCCATCTGCGTCCGCTTGTCCCCGGACGCCTGTATCTCGGCTTCCAGCACTGCAATCTCGCGCTCTCTGGCAGCGATCGTCTCGCTGCTGTCCGCGTGACCGCCGGAAAGTTTCTCTTTCTCGGCCCGGAGACGTTCCCGCTCCTGCAATACACGGCGCAGATTTTCCTCGATAAACGCGCCCTTCTGCTCCGCCTGGGAATGCCCAAGCTGTATCTCCGAAAGGGCTGCCGCCGCTTCCCCACGCTGCTTTTTCGCCGTCTCAAGACCTGTCTGCTGCTCTTCCACGTACTGGTTCTTCTCATTGCTTAGCGTTTCAAGCTTCGTCTCTTCGGTCTGCAGCTCCCGCAGCGCCCCGCGCAGATCGCCTACCTGCAGCTCGAGTTCCTGATTTTCTGAAGACAGATCCTGCGAGGAATCTGCAATCTCCTGCCGTCTCGCCTCTAACTGGCAGATCGTCAGTTCCAACGTATTCTGCTGGATCTGCATCTGCTGGCGCCTCTCCTGGACGGATGCCAGTGTTCTCTTCGCTTCCGTCAGCCTGCGCCCTGTCTCTGCCAGCTCCTTCTGTACCGCTTCCACCTGTTCCAATGCCTTTTTGCAGGCAGCTTCCAGTTCTTCGATCTCACGGCGTCGTCCCAGCAGATTGCTGCTGTTCTTGAATGCACCACCGGTCATCGAACCGCCAGGGCTTAAAAGCTCGCCGTCCAGCGTCACGATCCGGAGAGAATACCGGTATTTCTTTGCCAGCGCAATCGCATGATCGATCTGATCCACCACGACCACGCGTCCCAGCAGATAGGACACCAGCCCGCTGTATTTCTCATCCGCAGAGACCAGTTCGCTTGCCAGTCCAAGAACACCCATTTCTTTCAGCGCCCCCGGCTGTCCAAAACTCTGGCGGCGTTCCATGCTGGTCAGTGGCAGAAACGTTGCACGGCCATACCGGTTCTTTTTCAGATGTTCAATCAGGCGTTTCGCCGTCTCCTCGGAATCCGTCACAATGTTCTGGATGCTGCCGCCAAGTGCCGTCTCGATCGCCGTCTCATATTTCTTCGTCGTGCTGATCAAATCCGCCACAACGCCATGAATACCCGGAACGCAGTTCCTGACTTCCATCACGCGGCGGATACTGCCGCCGTAGCCCTCGTAGCGCTCCGCCAGATTCCGCATCGATTCCAGCTTTGTCCGGTTCGTGTGGTAATCCTGCTGAAGGCTCGAAAGTTTCTGGTTCAGGCGGCGTTCCTGTTCTTCCTCCGTGCGCGTCTGCTCCTGCAGCTCTTTTTCCTGCGCCGAAAACGCTTCCAGACATTCCCGCACCTTCCCTAATTTGGCTTCTTCTTCTTTTTTCTGCTCTTCCTGAACCGACTCATCGCTCTTGAATTTCAAAAGCTTCTGCGTCACTTCCGCCCGGCGCACATCCGCCTGCTCCAGCATCGTCTCATAGCGCTGACGGCGGGCGGCAAGTTCCGCTTTCTGGTTCAGAGCGTCCATGATCTCGGCTTTTGCTGTCTCGATCAAAGTTTCCGTCCGGCTGACCGCCTCGTCCATCGAACGGACTGCTGCCTCCGCTTCCTGCTGTTTTGCCTCGATCATCTGCACCGATGCATTTAGTGCCTGTTTTTCAGACTCATATTCCGCCTGTTCTTCCTCTTTCTGATGCATTTCGCCGTCGATCGACGCCATCCGGCTGCGGATATGTTCTTCGTTCATCTGCTCCGTCCGGATCTGCTCTCTGAGAACCCCGATCCGTCCGGTCTTCTCCTGGCGTTCCAGATCTTCCCGGCTGCACGCCTCACGATCCGCGGCAATCGCCGCATCCAGCGCATCCAGCTCGGTTCCGAGCAATTCGTACTCCGATTTCAGTGTCTCCGATTCCGCCCGCACACTCTCCTGATCGCCGGTCAGAATCATCTCCTTCTGCTCCACTTCCCGGATCTGGCGCTTCAATTCCTCCGATTCTGCCAAAAACAGGTTGGCGTCCAGGCAGCGCAGCTCTTCCCGCAGACGCAGATACTCCTTCGCCTCCTCCGACTGCCGTTCCAACGGTCCTACCTGTTTTTCCAGCTCGGACAAAATATCCGTCACGCGGATCAGGTTCTGTTTTTCATCTTCCAGCTTCTTCTGTGCGATCGCCTTGCGCCGCTTGAATTTCACGATTCCAGCCGCCTCGTCAAACAGCTCGCGCCGTTCCTCCGGCCGCCCGCTTAAAATCTGATCAATCTGCCCCTGTCCGATGATGGAATATCCCTCTTTACCGATACCCGTATCGTAAAAGAGCTCGTTGATATCTTTTAGACGGCAGCTCGTTCCATTAATCTTATATTCACTCTCACCAGAACGGTAAAGACGTCTTGAAACCGTGACTTCGTCGTACTCAATCGGAAGTTTGTGATCGGCATTATCCAGTGTGATCGCCACGTAGGCAAATCCCTGCGGTTTTCGAAGCTCCGTGCCAGCAAAAATAACGTCCTGCATCGTGCCGCCGCGCAGCTGCCTGCTTCTCTGCTCACCGAGCACCCAGCGCACTGCATCGGCGACATTGCTCTTGCCGCTGCCGTTTGGCCCGACGATGCCCGTGATTCCGTTGTGGAACTCAAACAGAATTTTATTGGCAAATGACTTAAAACCCTGTATTTCAATACTCTTTAAATACATACCTACTCCTGCGGTTTTCTGATAGTGAGGATCCCACGGTACGCCGCACGCTGTTCCGCTGATTTTTTCGTCCGTCCGATGCCGCGGCCGATCTCCTGACCGTCCAGCATCGCGGACACTTCGAAGCTCTTGTTGTGATCCGGTCCTTCTTCTTTCAGAAGAACGTATGTAAGTGTCTCGTCTGTGTGTCCCTGCACAATCTCCTGCAAGATAGTCTTGCTATCATAAAAGAGCTTTTTGTGTTCCATATCGTTGAGAATAAATCGATGAATAAACTCTTTTGCATTAGCAAAACCACCGTCCAGATAAATCGCACCGATCAGTGCCTCCATCGCATCCGACACCACCGAATCGCGCCCCCGTCCGCCGGTCGCATCCTCGCCTTTTCCAAGCAGCAAAAATCCACCCAGATCGATCTCCTGTGCGCAGAATGCAAGGGTCGGCTCGCAGACCAGACTCGCACGTGTCTTTGTCATATCGCCCTCCGGCATCTCCGGAAACGTGCGGAACAGGAAATCACTCGATACCACTTCCAGCACCGCGTCGCCTAAAAATTCAAGACGCTCGTTGCATCCCAGTTTTCCAAGATGGTGCTCATTGGCATACGAACTGTGTATCATCGCATGTTCCAGAAGCTTCTTGTCCTGAAACGAATAGCCAATCCGTTTTTCCAATTTATTTAATGTATACTCCATATATTTCTCTCTTTCCAGCCTGTCCTGCTGCTGACTGATTCCGGCAATCATTGCTATTTGTGTCTGTGAGCCAGAGTCAAACATCCGTTCTTTTTGGAAAGGAGCTGTCGCGATCCTGCCCTTCGGCAGCCCGCCCAGCCCCTTTGCCTGACAGACTTCTCTATAACTTTTTAACAAACATTGAATTAGTTCAGTGCGTTCTTGATCTGCTCTACTGCATCGCCCACAGATACAATCTTTTCTGCCTCCTCAGTCGGAATTTCGATATCAAACGCCTCCTCGATTCCCATGATAATCTGAAAAATATCCAGCGAATCTGCGCCCAGATCATCCACAAACGTCGTATTTAACGTAATTTCATCTGCTTCAACATTCAGTACCTCCGCGATAATGTTCTGTAATTTTTCAAATTCCATAATTTTCTTCCTTTCTATGAACTTATTTTAAAATATTTAGAATTCTAGATTGATTAAAAACATATCGTTTTTTCGCTACATTATATAATTTCACGAAAGTTTCACAGACTTTCCTTGATCTTTTCATTAATCGCCTGCTCTTTAAAGGTCACACACTGAAGAATCGAATTGCACACCTCGATGCGTTTGGAATTTCCGTGCGTCTTGACAACCAGCCCCTTCAAGCCCAGAAGCGGTGCGCCGCCATACTGGCTCGCATCGAATGCTTTGAGCGTCGTCTTCAACGCCGGTTTTACAAGCAATGCGCCGATCTTTGAGCGCAGGCTCGTCATCATGCCCTGTTTTACCATGGAAATCAGGGTTGCACCAACACCTTCATAGAGTTTCAGGATGACATTTCCGACAAATGCCTCAGAAACGATAACATCCGCGCCGCCGTGCGGAATCTCGCGTGCCTCGATGCTGCCGATGAAATTGATGTCCTTACATTCTTTTAAGAGCGGGAATGTCTCTTTCACCAGCGCATTGCCCTTCTCTTCCTCCGCACCGATGTTGACGATCGCCACACGCGGATTCTTGATGCCAACCACGTGTTCCATGTAGATGGAGCCCATCTTTGCAAACTGTACCAGATGGGACGGTCTTGCATCGACATTGGCGCCGCAGTCGATCAGCAGGGATACGCCCTTTTCTGTCGGAATCAATGGAGCCAGTGGCGGACGTTCAACGCCCTTGATTCTGCCGACGATCACCTGTCCGCCGACCAGAATCGCGCCGGAGCTGCCCGCGGAACAGAATGCATCCGCCTCACCCCTGCGGACCATATTCATGCCGACCACGATGGACGAATCTTTCTTCGTGCGGATCGCATTGACCGGCGGTTCCTCCGTCTCGATGACCTCAGTCGCATTAACAACCTCGATCTGTTCTTTCTTATATGTATGTTTTTTTAATTCTTCTGATACGACTTCTTCCTTGCCGATCAGGAAAATCTGAATATCTTCCCTCGACTGGGCTGCCATCACGGCACCTGCCACGATCTCACCCGGTGCGTTGTCGCCCCCCATGGCATCTACTGCTATCTTAACCATTGCGTGTTCTCCTTCTATAATTTATAGCGATACACATACCAAACCTGTCTTCCGCCACTGCGGCATATGTGGTCTGAACGAATCGCTCTTTCATCGTCACGCTGCAACTGTCCCGCTTTTTATTGTCCACAGCCACATTACATCAATCTTTACTATACTAGAGATCAATCTATAAATCAATAAGATTTGAACCAATTTTCCATTGCATGCATCTGATTGGCAGCATCCTTCCTGCCGATATCATACGTCTCCTGCAATTTTTCAACACTATGTTCGGTTCTGCCGATTGGAAGTGCCACGCTCGGACGGATAACAAAAATTTTTCCCTCTTGTTCGAGGCGATCGATCCATTCCACCGTCTTATTATAGAAATAATAGCGGCTGCGAAGCGCCCTCACGAACGCCGGATATTTGTGATATGCCGCCTCCGGCAGCCAGAAATTGCCCGGTTTCTTGCGGTAGCCCGCCGGACGGGTCAGCACAACGACGCATTTTTTATACCCCATCTTAGCGAACGCACGCAACGGAATGCTGTCCGTGCAGCCGCCGTCCAGAAGCTTCATTCCACCAACCTCGACCATATGGGACACATACGGAAGGGATGCCGTCGCACGGAAATATTCGACATCTTTGAACATATCTTTAATCTCCAGATACTCTGCTTTCCCTGTCTCCACATTGCTGCATGCCACATAAAACCGTGTATTTCCCCGGTCAAATGCCTCGTAATCATACGGATCCAGCCGTTCCGGTATATCATGGAAGCAGAACTGCTCGTCCACCAGATTTCCCGTCCGCAGCCAGTTTTTAAAGCTCATAAAACGCTTGTCATTGCAGTATTTTTTATAATAACGGATGCTCCGCTCCTTCTGCCCCGACACAAACGAAGCCCCATGCACTGCCCCCGCCGAGACGCCGATCACGCCGTCAAATGAAATATCATGATCCAAAAACACATCCAGGACGCCCGCTGTGTAAATGCCGCGCATCCCGCCGCCCTCCAGAACGAGACCGGTCTTTTTTTCTTTTTTTAACTCTGTCATATATCATCAAACTCCTATTAAATATCTTATATACTATAAAACAAGATCGAACAGATAGCAAATACGATTTTTCTATCTAATTCCATATTTTTTAGTATAACGTTACTGTTCACGCATACGTGCCCAGTAACAGAATTTGCCGTGGCTTCGCATTTAAATACGGCAAATTCCTGCTGCCACCACGTTTTCTTACGGCACTTTCGGTTCCAAAAGTGCCCACCCGGGAACAGTAACAGTATAACACCTCGGCAGAAAAAGGGAAAGGGGGACGTGCGCCGCCTATGCACACGTTCCCCTTTCTCTTTTTCTTCGATATCTCTATTATTTTATTTCTGCATCGCGTCCATCCGCGCCTGCACATACTCCTCCAGCATCTTCGTCGTTCCCTCAATCCCCAGCCGGCTGCTGTTGATCGAAAGGTCATAATTTCTGGAATCTCCCCAGCGTCCGCGGCTGTAACAGTTGTGGTAGGATTTCCGCCGCCAGTCCTTCGTCTTTACCAGACGTTTCGCCTCGTCCTCTGAAAGTCCGTGCAGCTGCTCAATTCTCTTCACCCGTGTTTCCTCATCGCCCAGCACAAAGATCGTGATCAGTCCGTCATACTCCTTTAAAACCGTCTCCGCACACCGTCCAACTACCACAAACGATTCCCCCGAATCGGCCTTGTCTTTCAGGTAACTGAACTGCATTTGCGCCAGGTTGTTCTCCAGAGAGCTTGAAAATCCGCTGACATTGCGCGCCAGAAAACGGTTTAGCGGCTTCTCGTCGTATTTTTCCAGCACACGCGGATCCACACCCTTTTCCTTGGCAATACTGTCCAGCATCCTATGATCATAAATCGGAAGTTCAAAATGCTCTGCCAGCGCTTCAGCTATCTTGTGTCCGCCGCTGCCAAACTGTCTGCTGACCGAGATGATCACTCTGTTTTTCCTCTCCTCCATATAAAAGCCCCCTTAAAAGTATCTCACATATATACAAACCATGGAAATCAGGATTACCAGCACCGTCGCCGGAGCTGCATACCGGCAATATTTCCCCCAGCCGATAAAATGTCCGTTTTTCGCTGCCACTGAGATACCAACTACGTTTGCCGAGGCTCCGATCGGAGTTCCGCAGCCGCCAATATCCGTACCCATCGAAAGCGCCCACGCCAGAACCGGGAGATCCATGCCACCTGCCTGCGCCAGACTCCGGATAACCGGGATCATCGTCGCCGCAAATGGGATATTGTCCACAAATGCACTCGCAAGCGCCGACAGCCACAGCACAATCGCTACTACCCATTTTACATTATTTCCACTGACTGCGTCAATGATCCCTGCTAAAGAATTTAGGACGCCCGTCTGCTCCATGCCGCCGACCACGACAAAAAGACCAATGAAGAATAGCAGCGTCTTATAGTCAAGCTTCTTAATCATGCTGAGCGCCTCACCGCCGGATGCCAGCAGTGAAAAAGCACCGATAAATACGCCGATCGTCGCAACTGTCAGTCCCGTCTGTGCATGCGTCACCAGCATCACGATCGCCGCCGCAAAGATCACCACGCTGACCGCAAACCGTTTCCGATCCGCGATCGCCTCCTGTGGGGATGGATATGTAACCGCTTCGTCATGCTTTTCACTCGCCTTTAATTCTTTCCTAAAGGAAAAATAGAAAAACAGCACGATAAAAATCAGCGAAACACCCGCCATCATACCTGTATTTAAAATAAAATCTTTAAATGAATATCCGAGCGAGGTTCCGATGATGATATTCGGCGGATCGCCGCACATCGTCGCAGAGCCGCCCAGATTCGAACAGAAGATCTCTGAAATGATCATCGGAATCGGATCAAAATGCAGAAGATGCGCCAGCTCTACCGTGACCGCTGCCAAAAAAAGAATAACGGTAATACTGTCGATAAACATCGCCAGAAACGCCGACATCAGCATAAATGAAATAAAAATCGGGATCGTCTTATAATGTACCGCCTTGGCGATTGTCAGGCACAGCCACCGGAAAAATCCCGCGCGCTCCATGCCCTCCACCATCAGCATCATACCGGCAATAAAAAGAATCGTCGCCCAGTTGATGCCGCTCGAGGACTCTGCCGCCGCCTCGGTCTGAAACCAGAAGTTCGGAACCATGAAGCTGTGCAGGCTCAGTGTCTCCGCCGCTGCCGCCTCACTGTGCATACAGACGCCAAACACCAGCACCAGCGTCAGAAGCCCGCATCCGAGCGATACGATATGCCTCTCAATGTGATCCCAGATGATAAGTCCAAACATTACAATAAAAATAATCACAGCCAAAATTTGTGCTGCCATCTTTGTGCCCCTCCTTTGTCAGTCCTTTTTCTGCCATCCTCCATACTGGCTTAGAACCCCTTGCAGTCTCTTCTCAGACCGCCTCTTCCCCTAGATTGTTAAAAAATAGGCAGTCATGAGATACCACCTCTATCTTACTACTTATTTCACAATATGCAAGTATACTTTTTGTTATTTTTTTTATTTCATCAGAAATAACTGTCAGCTTGTTCTTCAGCACTCTTTTCATGTATGTGTTTTCATTCTACCCATCGTTCTGTTTGCAAATATTCTCTTTATTTTTCTCTGCTTTTAAATGTAAAAGAGACAGACCGCATATTCCGTGCAATCTGCCTCTTCTCACATCTATTTTACAATTCTGTCTCCATCTTCCCTGACGGATTTTCATCAAAATTGTTTCTTAAACATTTTACAGAAGCGCCCCGTCTTCCCCGACCTGCTTGCCGTCCGGCGTCGTCGTATTAACTAACATCGCACCGTTTACATCCAGATAATACCATTTTCCATTCCAGAACACCCAGGTATTCGTCTTGCAATATGCATTTTCATCGAAGAAATACCACACACCGCCGATCTGCTGCCAGTTATTGGTCACATAGCTTCCATCAGAATTGCGGTACTTATATCCAAGCGCATCCTGTTCCCACGCACCGGCTGCTGGACCGCTGCCTGCTTCCTTGAAGACAAGCGTCTTCTGAATTTCCTGCGCCTGCTCCGCCGTGATTGTGAAGGAATCCGATGTCTGCCATTCGCCGTGCCGTGAATCGCTGTAAACCGCGCGCACATCAAACGTGTAGGTTCCCGCCTGCGTAAGATAACGTCCAAGATTGTATTTCGTTTCTTTTCCCGGTTTTACCGTACTTAAAAATTTCTCATCCCGGCAAACGCGCAGCTCATAGTATTTCGCATCCTCACTGCCGTTCCACTCTGCAACGCCATCCATCTGATCCCACTCTGCCTCATCTACATCCAGGCTGTAATCACTGGAGGTTCCTTTTAAAGCTTTCAGGGTGATCACGACCCGGAGTTCCTCATCGCCCTTGCGCTTGATAGAAGTAACCGTCGCACTGTCACCGCTCAGGGTTACATTCTTTTTCGCATAACCGGATTTAAAATAATAATCATCGTCCGCCTCCAGAGTAACCTCCAGCTTTGGCTTATCCTTGTCCACCCATTTGCCGGACGGCTCATTGATCACATCAACATTGGAAATATCGCAGTCACCGAAATCGAGCGAAACATCCACATCTGAACTCTCATCACCGACATGGATCGAGGACGAAACATTTAAGCCGATCGAGCCAACCGGGCTGCGGTCCTCCGTATCCTTCGACGCAAATGCCTGAAATGGGATCGCCGCCAGAAGCGCGGCGGCTGTGACGGTCAAAAGTAAATATTTTCCCCTTTTCATATGTAAAACCTCCTAACGTGATATTTATAAAATATTATCCCTCTTTTTTCTTTCTTCTCTATATTAACAAAAAATAGCGGCATTGTACACCTTTTTGCATACAACACCGCCATCTACACATTATCTGCGTTACTGTTCACGCATACGTGCCCAGTAACGGAATTTGCCGTGGCTTCGCATTTAAATACGGCAAATTCCTGCTGCCACCACGTTTTCTTACGGCACTTTCGGTTCCAAAAGTGCCTACCCATGAACCAATGTCAGTAAGTTAAGCTTTAGCGTTAAATCCCCTATAGGAGTCTAACATATTTTTAAATTGATACTTGACAAAAATGTCAAAATATGCGACCGCTCTCGCTATTGATCTTTTTCAGAAGTAGCGAGAGCGGCCCCTGTAATTAGAAATATATTTTCATTTACAGGAGGCACATATATGACTTTCGCTAGTAAAAGTTAAATAACAAATAACAGTACATAAAATACTTTGTTAAATAACATTCTTATAGGGATAGTTGAGCTTAATGCTCTTCTATCCCCATTTTTTACATTTTTACTAATAAAAATCACAGATTTGATAATATTCACGAAATATAAAAAATGGAGAGATTATTGCAAATTAATAATCTCTCCTGTTTTTGACCACATTTTATAAGCCATAAGTTATAGTTGCTAAAATCTACCCAAAAACACCTGTTAAACACCCTCTTGAAATGGGCTAAAAATGGGCTAAAAATGGGCTAAAATGCGAAAAATGGGTTAAGCAAAAATCGCTTAACCCCTTATTTTTCAATACTTGTAGCTTAGTCTTCTACTTTAACGATTTCTTTCTTGTTGTAGCTTCCGCAAGCTTTGCACACTCTGTGAGGCATCATCAGAGCACCGCACTTGCTGCACTTTACTAAGTTCGGAGCACTCATTTTCCAGTTAGCTCTGCGGCTGTCTCTTCTTGCTTTGGAAGATTTGTTCTTAGGACAGATAGACATGGTTACACCTCCTTAAATTCATTGAATATCTCCTGGATAACCGACATCCTTGGATCGAGCGACCTAGTGTCACAGGTACAAGTCCGAAGATTAAGATTTGTACCACATCTATTGCAAATCCCCTTGCAGTCTTCTCTGCACAGGACTTTCATAGGCAAGCTCAGTAGCAGTTCGTTGCAAACCAACTGGTCTACATCCAGATTGTACCCCTTCATAAAGGGTTCATCATCTAAACTCTCCTCCTGACCGTCCTGCACCTCAAACTCTCGTCCAAAATCCAGTTCGCAGTCGAAAGATACTGGCTCCAGACAACGCGCACAGTGACCTCCCACCGTCAGCGTCGCATGACCACTCATCGTATACTTATGCCGTGTCTTAGCCGTCAGTTCCAGTTCAAAAGGCTCAGCCTTCTCAATCTGAAACGTCTCTCCGTCAAAATCAACAGAGTCCAGCGCAGTCTCGACTGTATAGACTTTCTTTCTACCCTCGCAGTTAAAAAGTTCCGATAAATGAATCAGCATACTAATCTCCTAATACGCACTTTGATATTATACAAAGGTCGAGCGCGTTTGTCAATGATTAATTTTACATATTTTTGCAAATTTTAATTCATATTTAATTATTTTACCAGTGCAAGAGTCTCGCGGGCGATAGCCAGCTCTTCGTTGGTCGGAACCAGGAGAACCTGAACCTTGGAATCGTCAGCAGAGATGATTCTCTCCTCACCTCTTACGTTGTTCTTCTCCTCATCCAGTTTAACGCCTAAGTAGGTCAGGCTGCTGCAAACATCTTTTCTCATCTTGATGTTGTTCTCACCGATACCAGCGGTAAATGCGATTGCATCTACACCGTTCATAGCTGCTGCGTATGCACCGATATATTTGATTACGCGGTAATCGAATACGTCCAGGGCCAGCTGTGCTCTCTTGTTGCCAGTCTCAGCTGCTGCTTCCAGATCACGACCATCGCTGGATACGCCGGAGATACCGAGCATACCGGATTTCTTATTCAGGACTTCGTTCATCTCATCCAGGGACAGACCTTCTTTTTTACCTACGAAATCGATGATAGCCGGATCGAGGTCACCAGAACGTGTACCCATAACCAGACCTTCCAGTGGAGTCAGTCCCATGCTGGTGTCTACAGATTTGCCGCAGTTTACAGCGGAGATGCTGGCGCCGTTACCCAGGTGGCAAACGATGATCTTCATCTGATCATACGGTTTTCCAACGATCTCAGCGGTTCTCTTAGATACGTAGCTGTGGGAAGTACCGTGGAAGCCGTAACGTCTAACTTTGTATTTCTCATAGTATTCATACGGAATACCGTAGGTGTAAGCGACATCCGGCATGGTCTGATGAAAAGCGGTATCAAATACAGCTACCATCGGTACGCCTGGCATAAGTTCCTGGCAGGCACGAATACCGATCAGGTTTGCCGGGTTGTGAAGCGGTGCCAGATCGTTGCACTCTTCGATCGCTTTCATGGACTCGTCGTTGATTAAGCAGGAAGAAGTAAATTTCTCGCCGCCGTGTACGACACGATGTCCAACTGCACCTACCTCAGACAGGCTCTTGATAACGCCGCTCTTCTCGTTAGTCAGGGCTGCCAGAACTGCGTTGATAGCCTCTGTATGGGTCGGCATAGCGATCTCAGATTTCTCTTTTTCGCCGCCCTCCGGCTGGTAAGTCAGCATACCGTCGATGCCGATTCTCTCGCAAAGCCCCTTAGCCAGAACGCCCTCTGTCTCAGAGTTGATTAACTGATACTTTAAGGAAGAACTTCCGCAGTTAATAACTAAAATATTCATGGTAATAGATTCCTTTCTTTATAACATCACAATTCAGCCGCAGGTATTCTCTATATGCGGTTCACACGGAAGCATCTGCAAAAACGTCTGCACTGCCCTGTTGTGAACTGCAGGATTATGTATGAATACCGGGCTGAACTGTAATTATCACTTTTAATTCTTAATTAAACGGATTTAAGATTCTCTGACGCGGTGCCAGTTCTCCATCCATTTGATTCCAATTGGTATTAATTATGCCTGCTGAGCCTGTACAGCTGTGATAGCTACTACGCCTACGATATCGTCTGCGAAGCATCCTCTGGACAGATCGTTTACCGGCATGGACAGACCCTGAAGAACCGGACCATAAGCGCCAGCTTTTGCAAGTCTCTGAACTAGTTTGTAACCAATGTTGCCTGCTTCCAGGGACGGGAATACTAAGGTGTTAGCATGTCCAGCTACGGTGCTGCCCGGTGCCTTAGCCTCGCCTACAGACGGAACCAGTGCTGCATCAAGCTGAAGCTCGCCATCCAGTTTCAGTTCCGGGAACTTCTCATGAGCAATCTTAACTGCATCTGCTACCTTGGTAACATCATCATGTTTAGCGGAACCCATAGAAGAATAGGACAGCATAGCTACCTTCGGCTCTGCGCCAACCAGCATCTTGAAGCTCTCTGCAGACAGACCAGCGATCTCAGCCAGCTTGTTGGAATCGAAGTCAGTGTTTACTGCACAGTCAGCGAATACGAACAGACCGTTCTCACCGAACTCGCAATCCGGAACTTCCATCAGGAAGAAGCCAGATACAGAGCTGATACCCGGTTTGGTCTTCAGAAGCTGCAGAGCCGGACGAATGGTGTTGCCGGTAGAATGGCATGCACCAGATACAGCGCCGTCAGCATCGCCGCACTTGCACATCAGGCAAGCATAGTACATATAGTCTTTCTCCATCTGCTCTTTTGCAACTTCCGGAGTAACACCTTTTTTGCCTCTTAATTCAACGAACTTGTCGATGTATTTCTGCTTATTCGGATCATTGTACGGGTCAACGATGGTGGCACCGGAAATGTCGAAGCCTTTGCCGTTTTTCTCAATCTCTTCCGGAGTACCGATGATGATCAGATTTGCGATACCCTCTTTCAGAATTTTCTCAGCTGCCTCGTATGTTCTCTTGTCCATTGACTCTGGAAGAACGATGGTTTTCTTGTCTGCTTTTGCTCTTTCCTTAATCTTGTCAATAAATGCCATGGTTATAAAACCCCTTTCATAAGTGTGTGTCTATTACTGCTAACATTATATACCAGTTGTTTATTGTATACAAGAGCGATTTTCAAATTTTTGATTAATTAAATTTTTAACAAGATGCACTATAATTTTCCCTTTACGCTCCCGCACTTCCACTATATAATGTAAATGAAGCAGAAAATGGCTGCTATTTTTTACAGATTTTTCTGCCGTAACAGCAACAGTCTTTTATTCTTACTTTTATTATAAAAGGCTGCTACAAAATTCCTCGCAAAAATGCAAAAAACAGGATTGAAATTTATGAAAATCGTTGGTTTAATTACCGAATATAACCCGTTCCATGCCGGACATCTGTATCATATGCAGCAGGCAAGGGAACTGACCGGCGCGGACTACTGTGTCGTCCTGATGAGCGGCAGCTTCGTCCAGCGCGGCGAACCCGCCATCTTTGATAAATATCTCCGCACGAAAACCGCCCTTCTCGCCGGTGCTGACCTGGTACTTGAGATACCGGCCGCCTTCTCCACCGCCTCGGCGCATGAATTTGCCGCCTATGGGGTTGCGCTTCTGTCGGCGATCGGTGTGGATGCCGTTGTGTTCGGCAGTGAATGCGGGCAGATTGAAATCCTTAAGCAGGCTGCTTATGCGCTGAATCATGAATCGGCGGAATTTCAGGAACGGCTGCGGAAAGGGTTGAAGGCGGGACTGACTTATCCGCAGGCACGGGCGAAGGCGCTGGAAATGGAGGATACATGGGCTTCGGTTCTGAGTTCTCCGAACAATATTCTCGGGATTGAATATCTGCGGGCGGCGGAAGATCTGCATAGTCCGATGGAATTTTATACGATTTCGCGGAAGGGAAGCGGATATCATGAAGATACACTGGCAGATGCTAACTTTCCATCGGCTTCGGCAATTCGCGGGATAATTCGAAACTCACTTTCAAAAGACAAAGATTTGCTCGATATTCTGGCATCTCACTTGCCAGCCGTAACACATCCCGCATATACAGGTGCGGTTCCAGTTTTTGTGGATGATTTTTCAGAGCTTTTGAATGCTGCTGTTTTACAGATGCAGGCGACATTCTCTATCGCAGATCTCTCCCCGGAGCTTGCCGCCCGTCTTGCAAAACCACCTTACTTTCCTCTCTCTTTTGAAGAACGGATTCAGGCGTTAAAGACGCGCCAGCTTACCTACACGCGTGTCAGCCGGGCGCTTCTGCATCTGGTACTCGGTATGCGCGAGGAAGATATTTCCCGGTGGAAGGACGAGGGCTATGCACTCTATGCACGGATTCTCGGTTTTCGCAGGCAGAGCAGCCCTCTGCTCTCCTGTCTGCATAAAAAAAGCAGCATCCCCCTCATCACTAAAATGGCAGATGCCGCCCAGAACCTCTCCCCGTCGGCGCTCGCGCTGCTGGAGCAGGAGGTGTACGCCTCGCATTTATACCAGACGGTGCGGATGAAGCGCAGCGGCGTATTTCAAAATGAATATACAGAAGGACTGGTTTTTGTATAAAAATGAACCAATTTTCAAGTCGAACGTCCGTGAGACTTGGCGCGTGATTCTGGTCAGCAAAGCTGACATATTCCATACAGAATCACTGCGCATCCCCGCGGAGCGTTTATCTCAGTCGGAGACCCACCTCCCACTGAGACAAATTTGCTATTACTCGCCACCTAAAGAGGTGGGACTCTTCTCGACTGAGATAAAACTTACAAATGGAGGAAAACATAGTGAATAGAAAATCACCTATTATCATCGGAATTGCCGGAGGAACCGGTTCAGGAAAATCCACTTTTACAAACCGTCTGAAAGACGCATTTGGTGATCAGGTAACCGTGCTTTACCACGACAACTACTACCGCGCCCACGATGACATGCCATTTGAACAGCGCAAAAAGCTGAACTACGACCACCCGGATGCATTTGAGACAGAGCTGCTTCTTGAGCACCTTAATAAACTGAAAAACTGGGAGGCGATCGACTGTCCAACCTACAACTACGCCGAAGCAACCATTCACATCGAGCCGCGCCCGGTTATCCTGTTGGAGGGCATTCTCGTTCTCTATGACGAAGCACTCCGCAATCTGCTCGACATCCGCATTTTCGTCGATGCCGATGCCGATGAGCGAATTCTCCGCCGAATCTTACGTGACACGAAAGAGCGCGGACGCGATATCGAAAACATCATCGATCAGTACCTGACTACCGTCAAACCGATGCATGCCCTCTTTGTAGAACCGACCCGCGCCTATGTGGATGTGGTTACCAACAGCGGGCGGAATGAGGTTGCATTCTCGCTGGTGCGCGGGGAGATTGCACGGCTGCTGGATGAGGCGAAGGCGGGAGAATAATATTTCAAAATATTGGGATCATCGAGGTCACAAATGAGGTCATCGAGGTCATGATTTGATTTCTGACCTCAATGACCTCATTCTGACCTCGATTTACACACCAAAAAGCAGCGGTATCACACTGTCAGCGCTCCATTCTTTTTTGAATGTCTCGCTGCTGCCGATACCGCCGCTTTTTCCTATATACTTTTTCTATGATATCTGCTCTAACATAACATTTTGTTTAATTCATCATCACACAGCTCTGCTCGATCTCAATCTGGCTCTCCGCAATCACTCCCTGAAACCGTTCATATTCCGCCGGTTCCATCCGCCAGGCAATTCCACAGCCTGCTGAGAGTTCGCGTGGGACAGGCACCAGGCGCCCTCTGATTCCCTGTTCCCGGCAGAATGCCTCCATCTCCATCGCCGCAGCCGTCGTGTGAAAGGTAAAAATCCGATATTCCCGTTTCTGCCTCATCATTTCCACCTATTTAATATTCCAGAGCAGCATCACGCTTCAAAGGTAATGGTGAAACAGCCGTTTTCCAGCACCTCGGTGTGCCCCTCTTTTCCATGATACTCCAACGTGCGCTCAATATTCGTCCGGGTGTGTGCCTCATCGCCAAGCACACGGATCTGTTTTCCCGGATGTTCATCCATCGCATCCATCACCATCAAAACCGGTTCCGGACAGGAGAGTCCCCGCACATCTACCTCAACAAAATCTGACATTTTCCGTTTCCTCTTTTCTTTATTTCTTTCTACGTTTCATATTTGCCGCTGCAATCACGAATAACAGGGCAATACATACAATTACGGCAATTTTGCCCGGCATCGCCGGACCACCCAAAACGGCTGCCTCTGTCTCGGTTACCGCTTTTGCTGCCGCACCAACCAGGTTAAAATTGTGTGCAAGTGCCGCCCCAAACAGCATTCCCAGAAAGGTTACCGCACTGTCCGAGGAGCCCTGCCCTGCCAGAATGATCTGACGCAGCGGGCATCCGCCAGCCAGAACGGCTGCAAATCCAACGGCATACATACCCAGAATATTCCAGAGATGCTGGGAGTGCGCGATCGGCTGACCGGAAAAGCTCAAATGGAAATTGCCAGTTGCAAGGTTAAAAATCAGCATGACTGCAAACAGTGCGCCGATAATGCTGAGCAGATCAAAGTTTTTCATCAGAATCACATCACGGATGCTACCTGCAAAACACATACGGCTCTTCTGTGCCAATGCACCAATCAGGAGAGCCGCAACTAGGGAAATCAGAACCGGTGCGTGCTTGCTTCCCGGTCCTTCCGTGCTGGCTGCGTATACGCCTGTTACTGCTCCAATGATAAAAAGCGCCAGAAGGAGCACCGGAAGCACATATCCGCTTGATTTCTGCGTCTCATACGCTCTGCCTAGCGAAAATCCCTTTTTCAGGAAGAACGAACCAGTTGCAATACCGCCTGCAAATCCAACCAGCGCTACATACGCATTCAGGTCACCGGCTGCCATACGCAGAACCATACGCAGCGGACACCCTAAGAATACCAGCGCGCCGATTACCATGATCGCACCCAGAACAAAGCGGATCATCGGTGAAGAGCCTGCCGTCGCCTTATACTCATTCGTCGCCAGTGAGATCGCAAATGCTCCCACTGCAAATCCTACAATCTCCGGACGGAAATACTGAACCGGTGCTGCTGAGTGAAGTTTCAGCGCGCCCGCCGTATCACGTACGAAGCACGCAATACAGATCGCCATATTGGCCGGATTTCCAAAATACGCCAGCAATGCTGCCAGCACACCCACAAGCGCGCCTGCCACTGCCAGCTTCCATGTCTTGTCAAATACTTTCATACCTGCCTCCTTTTTTATTTCATGTACTCTTAAAGTTTTTCTCACACTCGTCATTGTGGGTGATTTCACGCACCACACTCGCATTTCATCAATACATATCAGAAATTTGAGTGCATCTGGCAAAAAAATCATCTCACAAAATCAAACAAGAAAAATTTCAAGCGCGTACATTTCATGGATCTATCCATACTTTCCGCAGACAAGTATAACATCCTGTATTTTTATGGTAAAATCGTTTATATTGATATTTGCTATAAACTTATTGATATTTTCAATAAATAAAGCTACACTCTTCTTTAGAGATTGTTTTCACCTGTCTACTATTCATTTTAATTTTGGATTTTATCACAGAATCATTAAAAATTGATTTTATCTATAGAAAGGATTTTAAATATATGGACATCCGCCAATTAGAAGCTTTCGTGTACACCGTCAAATATCAGAGTTTTTCGCTTGCCGCCCAGAAGCTGTACATCTCACAGCCGACTGTCAGCGCCCACATCCGCAGTCTGGAGGAGGAATTTCACACCCAGCTTTTAAAGCGCACCACCAAATCGCTCTCCCTGACTCCTGCCGGGACAAAATTATATTCCTATGCCACGGAGATTCTGACCCTCCAGCAGAAAGCAATCGTGGAACTCGCCAACGAGACGAAACCGCAGCTTCGGATCGGCGCATCCTCCGTTCCGTCCCTTTATTTTCTGCCGGAACTTTTAAGCGCTTATCACGCAGTTCATCCTGATATCCGTGTCTATGCCTCCTGCTCAGACAGTCTGGACGTTGTACATAAGGTGGATGACGGCATCTGCGACATCGGTCTGGTCGGAACTACTACCTCGGACACCTCCTGCGAATTTCTCCCCTTTGCCTCCGATGAGCTTGTGATCGCCGCCCCCGCCACGCCACATTATCAGGCTTACCAGACTATGCCATCACCGCTGGATGCCCTCTTAAAAGAACCGTTTCTGCTCCGGGAAGATAATTCCGGCACAAAGCAGGAAACCCTTCATTTCCTAAAAAATAAAGGGCTTTCACTCGATGATTTAAATGTTATTGCCGTGATGGACGATGCCGCCGCCCTCAAGCAGTGTATCATGCTGGGAATGGGCATCTCCATTCTCTCAAAAGCAACTGTACAGGCAGATGCACGGCAGGGGAAACTGCTTCTCTTTCCGCTTGGGGAAGCTGCCTTTCTCCGGAAACTCTATCTGGTGTATTCGCCGGTTAAGTATATGGCAGAGGAAGGCGGGGTGTTTTTGGAATTTGCGAAGAGGTTTTATCAGCTATAACTGTCCAGCATTATCAACCTCCATAAAAGTGCTTTCTAAATTTCCTACGCCTCTTCCCCCACCAACAATCCATACAATGTCGGCTTCACATGCAATTTCTTCATCATTGTCTCTAATGCCGCCCCGTCTGCTTTCTTGCCCTGGCGGATCGCACGGATCATGATGTTTTTCGGTGTATGTTCCATGTCGATGAATTCGAGAATCTGCGTCCGGTAGCCGGACATTTCGAGGAGCTGCCCACGGATTCCGTCGGTCAGAAGCGCCGACATACGTTCTTTCAGAAGGCCGTACTGTAAAACCGGCGACAGAAGGTCGTTCTGAATCTGCTTGTTAATCTCATGCTGACAGCATGGAACGGAAAGAATGACTTTTGCGCCCCATTTGACCGCTTTTGCCAGCGCATAATCGGTCGCTGTATCACAGGCGTGCAGCGTCACGACCATATCGACCTGATCGACGCCCTCATATCCGGCGATGTCGCCGTGCAGGAAGGTCAGGTTCTCAAATCCAAACTTCTTGCTCAGGCGGTTGCAGAGCGCAATGACATCTTTTTTCAAATCCAGACCGATGACACGGATCGAATATTTTTTCAGCACATGCAGATAGTAATACATCGCAAACGTCAGATATGATTTCCCGCATCCGAAATCAATGATCGTATTCGTCCGGTTCGGATCGAGATTCGGAAGTACATCCTCAATAAATTCCAGGAAACGGTTGATCTGGCGAAATTTGTCGTAGCGGGATTTCACAACTTTGCCTTCTGCCGTCATGACACCGAGATCTACCAGAAATGGGACTGGGACGCCTTCCTGAAGGACGTATTTTTTAGTACGGTTATGGGATAACGAAGCCAGACGTTCTGAAAACGCTGCGGCATCCATGCCAGCTGACAGTCCTGTTCCGGCATTTTTCTGCTGTTTCGCATTGCTCTGCAGTTTACCATTTCCCTGTATTTTAGCACTTCTCTGCATCTTTCCGTTTTCGTGACTTGACTGACTCTGACCCGATTTTTCGAGCGAATTTTCTTTCACATCTGCATGACTCTTCGCCGGCATCTGCTTTCCAGCTTTCTGCACATCACCTGCTGCCACCGATACCGTCCGATTCTCTGCCCTTTTAACCCCCACCTTCTTCTCTTTGATCGTCACCGTCCCCTTCTTACTGATCAGAATATTGACAATCCCGTGAAGCGACGCGATCTCCGCATTGCGGTAACGGTTTTCCAGTTCTCCGAGCAGGTACTCGGCGGTCTTTTCTGCGTTCTGATTTTTCTGAAATGCCTGTTTTTCCGTAAATTCTTCCGTCTGAAAAGCAAGCGCCCCCCGCAGAAGCAGAGGACGCACGGTTAATTTCAGATAGGATTCACGGGTTCTCGGGTTGCTGAAAATGATTCGCTCCAGATCGGCATCGAGATACCGCAGAAGCACCTCTCTCAGTTCCTGTGATTTATCCATATGAAACTCCTATTAGTTCTTAAAGCTGTGTACTGGTGCCGGGATACGTCCGGTACGTTTGACAAAGTTGTCGCAGGAGAAACGGTTGACCGGAATGATCGGCGCATAGCCAAGCAGACCGCCGAACTCTGCCGTATCGCCCACTGTTTTTCCGATGACCGGAATCAGGCGGACTGCCGTTGTCTTCTGGTTGATCATGCCGATTGCCGCCTCGTCCGCGATGATACCGGCGATCGTGGTCGCTTTCGTATCGCCTGGGATCGCAATCATATCAAGACCTACAGAGCAGACACAGGTCATTGCTTCCAGCTTCTCAATCGTAAGCGCACCCTCAGAAACTGCATCGATCATGCCCTGATCCTCGCTGACCGGAATAAACGCACCGCTGAGTCCGCCAACATAGGAGGACGCCATGATGCCACCCTTCTTAACCTGATCATTTAACATTGCCAGCGCTGCTGTTGTACCCGGTGCACCGCTGCGCTCTAAGCCGATCTCTTCCAGAATCTCCGCCACACTGTCTCCGACTGCCGGAGTCGGTGCCAGCGACAGATCAATGATGCCAAACGGAACGCCCAGACGTTTGGACGCCTCCTGTGCTACCAGCTGTCCAACACGGGTGATCTTGAATGCTGTCTTCTTGATCGTCTCACACAGCACCTCAAAGTTCTCGCCACGTACCTTTTCCAGAGCCGTCTTTACAACTCCCGGACCGCTGACGCCGACGTTGATGATCGCATCCGCCTCAGTCACGCCATGGAATGCACCTGCCATGAACGGGTTATCATCCGGCGCGTTGCAGAATACAACCAGCTTCGCACAGCCGAGGGAATCATTGTCCTTCGTTGCCTCTGCGGTTGCCACAACCATCTCGCCCATCAGACGGACTGCATCCATGTTAAGACCTGTCTTGGTAGAACCGACATTGATGGAGCTGCACACACGGTCGGTGCAGGCAAGTGCCTGCGGGATCGAGCGGATCAGAAGCTCTTCCGCCAGTGTCATTCCCTTGGAAACCAATGCGGAATAGCCGCCGATAAAGTTGACGCCCACTTCTTTCGCTGCCTTATCAAGTGTTTTCGCAATCTCTACAAAATCCTCGCTCTTCTTGCAGGCACTTCCACCTACCAGCGCGATCGGAGTAACCGAGATACGTTTATTGACGATCGGAACCCCAAATTCACGTCCGATGGCATCGCCGGTCGATACAAGATCTTTCGCATAAGTTGTAATCTTATTGTAGATCTTCTCATTCATCTTCGCCAGATCACTGTCCACACAGTCTAAGAGGCTGATACCCATCGTGATCGTCCGCACATCCAGTTTTTCATGCGCGATCATGTTATTAGTTTCCAGAACTTCCTGCATGTTAATCATTGGTTTTACGTCCTTTCTGAAAATATTTGCTTAGATTCTGTGCATACTGGTAAAAATCTCTTCTCTCTGACAGAGAATCTTTACGCCGATCTCCTGTCCCAGCTTGTCCAGCTCATGCGCCATATCATCAAAGGATGTCTTGGAACCGGAAATATCCACGATCATCATCATGTTGAAATATTCCTGCAGGATCGTCTGCGTGATGTCAAGAATGTTCATGTTGTGGTCAGCCAGATAGTTACACGTTTTTGCAACGATACCGACGCGGTCCTGTCCAACGATAGTAATAATAATCTTACTCATAGCTTTCATCCTCCTGTGTGCTCTCCGTCCTATGGCGGAAATGTTTTTATGACTTACTAATTTCTATAAAAACTCAACTGCCATCCGGCTGCTGACTTTTACACCTAAAATGATATTCCGTTACTGGACACGTATGCGTGTACAGTAACGATATTTCTGTCAACCCCACACGTTTGTCCATGTCTCCAAGCCATAACCCCAAATATATCTTCTGGCTTGTTTTCAGACTTTGTATAACCAATTTTAATACTTTTACGTCTTCTACACCGTCACAATCTGCGACACTGCATCGCGTTTTGCCACTGTGATCGGGAAATCATTCGCCTTATACGGCGTATCTCCCTCTGTGATCTCCAGACGCACCGTCTCATATGCCAGCTCTTCGTAATTATTTTCCTTACTCAGATGCCCCAGGAAAATATGCTTCAAATTGTCATGCAGAATGGAACTTAAAAGCCGCCCCGCATTTTCATTGGAAAGGTGTCCGTAATCGCCTAAGATACGACGCTTCAGGTAATACGGATACGGTCCTGCCTCCAGCATTTTGACATCGTGGTTGGCTTCCAGCAAAATCGCATCCAGCCCCTGCAGATGGTCAATGATGTACTGGGAATAATGCCCCATATCCGTCGCCACCGCCACCGATCTTTTTTCATTCTGAACCCGGTAGGCAACAGGATTCGCTGCATCATGGTCGATCCGGAACGGTTTGACTTCCAGATCTCCTACCATAAAATCAACATCCGGCGTAATCGGGTGCATCAGATCTTCCGGAATCTCGCCAAGACTCTTGGAATCCTGAATTTCCTCTAATGTCTCTTTTGTGCTGTAAATAGGTGTGCCATATTTGCGCGCCAGCACGCCGAGCCCTTTGATGTGGTCGGAATGTTCATGCGTGATGAGAATTCCATCCAGTTCCCGCGCATTCAGCCCCAGGTCATTTAACCCCATCTCAATACGCTTGTTGCTGATCCCCGCATCCACCAGAACGTGGGTGTTGTCGCTTCCTATATAAATACAATTCCCGCTGCTGCCGCTGGCAATACTAACCATCCGCATATGTATCCTAATCCTCTTTTCCTAAAAATGACGCTATCTGCTTCCGAATATCCTCAATCCCGCCGTTGTTGTCCAACACACGCGTCGCAAAACTCCGGTAATCGTCCTCGGATGCCTGATTTGCCATGATGCCCCGGCATTTTTCCTCGCTGTAGCCGCGGCTTGCCATCAGACGCTTGATGCGGTTTTCCACCGATGTGTATACATACCAGATTTCATCAAACATCGCATTATGGTCGTCATCATAGAGAGCTGCCTCCACAACGATGATCTCCTTGTCGGAATGGTTGATCGCATAGCGGATCTCCTCCCACGCCATCGGGTGGATGATGGCGTTCATCGTCTCCACCGCCTCTTTATTCTGGAAAATAAGCGCCGCCAGCTTTTTGCGGTCAATGCTGCCGTCCTTATTTAAAAAGGAATCACCCAACGCCTCTACCACATGCTGATAGCCTTTCTTACCCGGCTCCATGAGCTGGTGAGCCACTTCATCTGCCTTAATAATTTCCGCGTCAAATTCCTCCTGCAGCACACGCAGGACCTCACTCTTACCGGAACCAACGCCTCCGGTAATACTGATTATCTTCATGTTTATCTGTACCTTTCCATTATTTCGTTTCAAACCACGAATTTCCCATCTTCATATCGATTTCCAGCTCCACCTGCAGCTGCGCCGCACGTTTCATCTCCGTCGCCAGAATCGACTGCACCTGTTCCAGCTCTTCTTTCCAGGTTTCAATCAGGAGTTCATCGTGCACTTGGAGGACAATGCGGGAACGCAGTCCTTCGCGGCGCAGGCGTTGATCGACGCGGATCATCGCAATCTTGATAATGTCGGCTGCAGTTCCCTGAATCGGGGAATTCATCGCCACACGCTCACCGAACGAACGCTGCATAAAATTGCCGGATTTCAGCTCCGGAATCGGTCTCACACGCCCATACATAGTCTTGACCTCGCCGTATTTCCTGCCCGTTTTTACCAGACCATCGAGAAAACGTTTGACATCCGGGTAGGTTTCAAAGTAGCGCTCAATGTACTCGGTTGCTTCCTTGCGGGAAATACCGAGATCTTCGCCCAGCCCAAACGCGCTGATACCATATACGATACCGAAATTGACTGCTTTTGCATTGCGGCGAAGCTGCGGTGTCACTTCCTCAAGCGGCACATGGAATACCTGCGACGCCGTGATCGCGTGGATGTCCTCCGCCTGCCGGTATGCCTGGATGAGGTTCTTGTCATTCGACATATGCGCCAGCACACGCAACTCAATCTGGGAATAATCAGCGTCAACCAGCACACAGCCCTCGCGCGGTACAAACAGCTTCCGGATCTCGCGTCCCAGCTCCATACGCACCGGAATATTCTGCAGGTTCGGCTCTGTACTGCTGATACGTCCTGTCGCTGTGATCGTCTGGTTAAAGGTTCCGTGGATTCGTCCGTCCTCCCGGATAAATGCACCCAGCCCGTCCGCATAGGTCGATTTGAGTTTCGCCACCTGGCGATAGTCTAATACTTTCCGCACAACCGGATACTCCGGCGCCAGTTTTTCCAGCACATCCGCCGCCGTCGAATAGCCGGTCTTCGTCTTTTTGCCGCCCGGCAGGGACATTTTTTCAAATAAAACCTCACCCAGCTGCTTCGGGGAATTAATATTAAATTCACAGCCCGTCTCGGCGTAAATCTCCTGCTCCAGTTTCTCTACCTGCGTCTGGAGGCGTTCGCCGTAGGCTTTCAATTCCTCCCGGCGCACCTGAATACCTTCCTCTTCCATATGGTAGAGGCTGTAAATAACCGGCATCTCTATCTCATAAAAGAGATGCATCATTCCATGTCTTCGAAGCTGCCCCAGCAGGATTTCCCGCGATTTCCACGCCGTATATGCCATGTAGCAGACACAATTCAACGCTTTCTCCGGCATTGTCTCAAATGCATCCGACAGCGCCGTTTTTCCAAGCAAATCGACCTGTGACGGCACGGTCATATCCAGGTAATCGCGCGCCAGGTCATCATATCCATAGGTATCCTTGAGCGGATTTAACAGATACGCCGCCACGCCTGCGTCCATAACCGCACGGTTTCCTTCTGCATTCCGGATGCCGTCCACGATCCGGCGGCTATGATTTTTAAGAAATGGAAGCTGGATCTTGAGATCCAGAACCGTCACAGACGGAACCACCTCCATCAGGCGTTCCAGCTCCTCCGCCAGATACTGTCCGGTCAGAAATCCAACTGCCGGGATCGCATAGATCGATGTCCCGTCCAGGCAGAGTGCCAGTGCCACAACCTCTTCTTTTTCAATCACCAGCTGCGCGCCGATCTCCTCCGCGCGCTGTGCACGGTCAAAAATCACCTGTGCCTCGCCAAAATCATTTACCAAACGGAAAGATTTTTCCATTTCTGATGACGCAAAGGCGTCCTCACCAAATTTCTGCAGAATGGACTTAAATTCCAGCTGCTTCATATACTGATATGCCTCCGGCGTGTAAAGCGAATCCAGCTTCGCCTCCTCCAGCGAAAAACCAATCTCGCAATTGATGCGGATCGTTGCCAGATCCTTGCTCATCTGCGCCATGTCATAATGCTCCCGAAGCGCTTTCTGTGCGCGCGGCGGCTTTACCTCATCAATGTGTGCATACGCATTCTCAATGCTTCCGTAGGTGGTAATCAGGCTGGTTGCCGTCTTTTCACCGATCGATGGCACGCCCGGAATATTATCCGAAGTATCGCCCATCAGCGCCTTTACATCAATAAATTCGATCGGCGTCACCTGATACTCCGCCTTCACATCCTCCGGGTAATAGTCGCGTATCTCCGTCGTACCTTTCGAAGTACGCGGCATCCGAATCTTAATGTGCGTATCTGCAAGCTGCAGCAGGTCACGATCTCCTGATACGATAGAAACCTCCACGCCCTCCGCCGCACAGCGTTTTGCGATCGTTCCCAGAATATCGTCTGCCTCATACCCCGCCTTGGTAAGAATCGGCACGCCCATCGCTGTCAGCACTTCCTTCATCACCGGAACCTGCTCATGCAGCTCCTGCGGCATCGGTTTTCTCGTTCCCTTGTATGCCGCATACATTTTGTGACGGAATGTCGGCTCTTTCAAGTCAAATGCCACTGCCAGATAGTCTGCCCCCTCATCTTCGATCACCCGGAACATGATATTTAAAAATCCGTACACTGCATTGGTGTGGAGTCCCTTCGAATTTGTCAACTCCGGCACCCCGTAAAATGCCCGGTTGAGTATACTATGACCATCTATCAGCACTAATTTGCCCATCTGTTTCCGTCTCCTGTTCTATCACTTGTTGCTTTTTTCTATGGTGCCAGCCAAATCCTGACCTGCAGCATCACCGTCACCAATACCGCCATCACGCCCAGCGTATTGACCGCATACTCCATTTTCCGGAAGCGCCACATCCGGCGCACACGGGCATATGACTCAGCGATCCGCTTCTGCAGTGCGCCCATGATATCAAAAGTACCCGATCCGGTGTCCAGCTGTTTCAGTCCGACATCCACCATAAAATAAATTTCCAATTCTTCCTGACAGTTGCGGCAATGTTCCAGATGCTCCAGAAACGCTTCCAGCTCATCCCCGCTTAGTTTATCCTGGATATACGGCGTCACAAGACGCTCCGCTTCCCGACAGGTCACAGACGCCACCTCCTTTTCCAGTCTGTCATTCCATATGAATTATCATTCACGCATGACGCGTTCATAAACCCATTTGAACCTAATCATACCTTATTTTAATGAAACACGCAAGCCCCTGCGAATGCTTCGCTTCTTAATTTCAAAACAAACAAAAAAACAGTTGCAATCTGTCTCCAATTTTGGTAAGATAAAAAGCGTCGATAGACAGCCGGCTTGTCGGAATGGCAGACGAGGTGGACTCAAAATCCATTGGTGGCAACACCGTGCGGGTTCAAGTCCCGCAGCCGGCAGATTTGAAAGCCCTTGAAAATATTGGATTTTTCCTTTATTTTCAAGGGGTTTCGGTGTTTTAAGGGAATTATCCGTCTTTCTTATCCTGCTTCATTTCCCGCCTTTTCTTCGTCATCAGACCGCCAATCCGCCCGCTCTCCTTGGCAGTCAGGCTTCTCCAGCCATACTGTCGTACCTTGTCCGCCAATCCAACTTCTTCCGCCACCTCATATTTCAGCCGCTCTGCCGGGGTCATTTTCTCAAAATCCACCTTATTTTCATCCATAAAAAAACATACTCCTTTCCATCTTGTGTACTCAGAGTATGTCCATTTTCTGGAAATCTATTCGTATTGTCTTTCTCCGTTCAGCTGCTCTTTTACCTCATCCGACTCATCAAGCTCTTCCGGCAGCTGCTCCGTATCATCCCATATCTCCTCCGAATCACCCCAGTTATATTTATCCTGAAAATTTTTTTCCTGATCGATCAGAAAATCCAGCCCGGCAGCTGCGCCTCCGATGGCAGCGCCAATCGATGTCACGCCGATTCCACCCACAAAGAGGACGGCGCCTATGATTGCCATTTTTTTCATCCATTTTTTCATTTTCCTATCCTCCTACGCCCTGGCTGACAGATAACCTGCCGCCTGACGGAAAAGCTGAATGATTCCCTTGACTGCCCACGGCAGAAATACACCGTAAAACAGGATACAGCCGCATATCAGAAGCAGACAGCTGCCCTCTGCCGCGATACCCAATCCGATGAACATCAGTCCCATCGCAAAATGTTCAAACAGACTCGCCGTACCCAGAACAAACAGCATAATTCCGCCAACAAACACCAGCACCGTCATCAGTCCCAGCACCACCAGTATCGCTGCCAGTGCGACTGCCAGCCCAAAAACACTTCCCACAGTTCCCGTTACCAGCGAAAAGATAAATGGAAGAACTGCAAGCACTACCAGAACTGCCACAACCATTCCAATCTTGGAACCGGTTATTTTTTCTTTTAAGCAATGCAGCATCTCGCTCAGACGGCTTCTTTGATTCTCATTGGATGCCGCATTTTCTCCCGTTTCCTCATCCCGAAATTCCCGGAATGGGGCATCCTCGGTTCCAGCCTGAAATCCTGCTTCTTTTTCTCGTTCTCCCTGTTCTGCCCCACCGCTTCTGGATAAAGTCGTCCGCTTTTCTTCAAACCGGCTGTCATTGTACCCCCGGTCTGTAAATTCGCCGCCACTCCATTCACTCTGTAGCTCCATCCGGATTACCTCGGCAATATGCTCCGGACTCTGAAATTCTGCAAGTACCTCTTCTTCCTTCTCCGGTCCTGCCTCCTCCAGATAATCGCGGTAATAGTCAATCGCATCCCGTTTTTCTTCTTCCGGAATATCCTGCAAGAGCGCTTCCAGCCTCTCTAAAAATACTTCTTTTTTCATGATCTGCCTCTCCTTATCCCTCTTTCAGTATCTCTGAAATTTTTCCTGCATACACGTTCCACTCACCCCGGTAAAGATTCAGCTGAATCCGTCCCGCCTCCGTTATTTTGTAATACCGTCGGTTTCTGCCGTCGATCGCCCGGTCATATGTTTCCAGGCAGTCATCCTTCTGAAGCCGCCGCAACACCGGATAAAGCGTGGACTCCGATATTTCGATTGCCTGACGGACATCCTGCGTGATCTTATACCCATATGTTCCTTCTGCAGATTTTGATACAACTGAAAGGACGATCGCATCCAGAAGCGCAGCTCCTGTATTAAAAACCATCTTATCCCTCCTAAGATTCACTGATTTAAAATATAATATTTTTCTTGTTTAATATTATATGTTATATAATATTGTATCTGAATTATATATCAGTGTATCTTCTTTGTCAATATTTTTCCAAATATCCTTATGACTCACTCCAATCCATCTCTCTGCTCCCACAACCCTTCACCACGCAAAAAACAGACCGTACAACCTATGTTCCATCACATACGCCATACTGCCTGTTTTCATTTTTATCTTATTCAAGTCGAACATCCGTGAGACTTGGCGCGTGATTCTGGTCAGCAAAGCTGACATATTCCTATCAGAATCACTGCGCATCCTCGCGGAGCGTTTATCTCAGTTGGAGACCCAACTCCCACTGAGACAAATTTGCTATTACTCACCACCTGAAGAGGCGGGAGTCTTCTCGACTGAGATAAAATCACCAAATAGCTTTCTACAGCACCAGAAACAGCCAGCTCTTTCTTCCAATCCCAGAAATACCCAACTGCGTTCCGGTCAAGAATACCATGCCCCACGCCATCACAAAAACGGCTGCCACCTCCACATTCTTCCTGTGGAAGTGACAGCCTGATGATTCTTTCATCCTCCGACTGACGCACTATCTGTCCGATGAGAAACTAGCGTCAACCGTTTGATTAGTTTTCTTCTGCTTCCTGATTCTCAAGAGCTTTCATGCTCAGGCTGATCTTGCGGTCTGCCTCGTTGAAATCAACTACCTTAGCAGTGATAACCTGTCCTACGCTCAGTACGTCGGATGGTTTGTCAACATGCTCTCTGGAAATCTGGGATACGTGAAGAAGTGCATCTACACCTGGCTCCAGCTCAACGAATGCGCCGAAATCAGTCATACGTGCTACCTTGCCTTCTACTACGTTGCCTACAGCATATTTCTCAGCTGCGTTTGCCCACGGATTGCTCTCCGGGAACTTTAAGCTCAGAGCAATCTTCTCGCCGTTGATATCTTTGATCAGAGCTTTTACTTTATCGCCTACTTTGAAAACCTTCTTCGGGTTCTCAACTCTGCCCCAGGACATCTCAGAGATGTGAAGCAGACCGTCAGCGCCGCCAAGGTCGATAAATGCACCGAAATCAGTTACATTCTTAACAACACCTTCTACGGTCTGACCAACAGCGATCTTCTCGAATAATTCTTTCTGCATAGCAGCTTTCTTCTCAAGCAGGATCTGCTTGCGGTCGCCGATGATACGGCTTCTTCTTCCGCTCGGATTGAACTCGGTAACTACGAACTCAATCTCCTGACCTGCGTACTTGGATAAGTCTTTATCATAAGTATCAGAAACCATGCTTGCCGGAATGAATACACGGGTTCCCTCAACCTCTACTACGAGACCTTTCTCCATAACCTGTGTAACTTTCTCTTTCAGAACTTCCTTGTTCTCGAAAGCTTCTTTCAGACGTTTCAGACCCTTATCAGCAGCCAGTCTCTTGTAAGATAAAGCAGCCATGCCCTCTCCGTCGTTTACTTTCAGAACTTTTGCTTCCAGTTCGTCGCCGACCTGAACTTTGGTTCTAAGATCTACGCCCGGCTCATTGGTGAATTCGCTTCTTGTGATGATGCCTTCGGATTTGCTTCCAGCGATGCTGAGAATGATTTCGTCTTCCTTGACACCGATAACCTGACCGGTAACAGCCTCTCCTGTACGTAATCTCTTGAATGATGATTCTTCAAACATTTGTTCAAAACTTAATTCTGACATTAGTATGAACCTCCTCGATAATTTGATTTGGGGTCGATGCCCCGGCTGTAATACCTACGCTGCGCACAGTACCTGTTATCTCAGGCTTGAAATCTTCCAGTGTCTGAATGTAGTAAGTGTGTTTACATTCCCTGCGGCAAATCTCATACAACTTTTGTGTGTTAGAACTGTTCTTGCCTCCAATCACAATCATAACATCAACCTGTGAAGCTATCTGCCTCGCCTCAACCTGTCTCTCCTGTGTTGCATTGCAAATCGTATTTAAAACAAGTATATCATAATACGTTTTTGAAATTTTTTCAACTAAATCTTGAAATTTATTGTAGTTAAATGTCGTCTGCGCCACGATACAGAGCTTTTCATCCGGTCTGAGTGCCAGATTTTCAAATTCCTCCAGTGACTCGACTGCCAGAGTATACTCATTTCCCCAGCCTTTGATACCCTCGACCTCCGGGTGGTGCTCATTTCCCACGATAATCACGCGGCGTCCGGCTTCGCACTGTTCCCGGACAATCTTGTGGATCTTTTTGACAAATGGACAGGTCGCGTCCACAAGCTCCAGTCCCTGGCGTTCCAGGAGTTCATAGATCTCCCTGCCTACGCCGTGGGAACGGATGACGACCACGCCTTCTTTCAGGGCTTCCAGTTCCTCCTTCGAATTGATGACCTGTACGCCCTTCTCTTCCAGATCCCGCACCACCTCTTCATTGTGGATGATGGGACCGTAGGTATAGATCGGCTTCTTCCCCGTCGCTATCTGATCATATACCTTCTCGACTGCCCGCTTCACGCCAAAGCAGAAGCCAGCCGTCTTCGCAACTGTGATTTCCATGTTCCTGCCCGCTATTCCTCCTATTCCTCATCGTCTTGGATAAATAAATCCCCTCTGTCTCCTTCATAAAATCCACCTTTGCTCCTGTCTCTCATAGCATCCCGCGAATTCTCCAGAATAGAAATTCTTCCGCCTTTAATCGGCAACTCATTTACCCTCATTGTTATAGTCTATCATACTTTAGACTGCTGGTAAAGTCTAAATCGACGTAAAATTATATAAAATTTACACGATTAACTGATTTTGCAACCACATTCCGGAATTTACGCCGCATTCAGTCCCTGTCTTCGGAAATTGCCGTTACTCCTTTTGCCTCCCGGCAGCCGGATCGGCGTCCGGATCATCCGACCGGATGCCTGCCAGACGCATAAACTCACGCATCGCCGCCGTCACATAACGCCCCCGCTTGACCGAAAATGTGATCTCCCGCTCAGACAACGGGTCGTCTATCTTATAATAGACCAGCCTCGGGTCCTCCGGACGCCACTGTACAATATCAGAACGCACAAACATCGCTCCAACCCCATTGGAGACGATATTTAAAGAAGTCAGCACCTGATCCACCATCATCACAGTTTTCATCGTAAAACCGCTGTTGCGGCACATTTTCGCGCCTCGTTTATACATATCATTGCCCGGTTTCATCGTGATAAACGGCACATCCTTAAATTCCTTTAACGGAACTGCCTCCACCTCCGGTTTTAAAAAGGACTTGGACAGAATCTCCTGCCTGGACAGTCGGTATGGCTGCAGCTTCCGGTTAACTGGAAAACTTTCCGGAACTGCCAGAATCAGATTTTCCTTCCGGAATAAATACCGTTTGATCGAAGTATCGTCCTTCTCCATCGCCGTCTCCAACACCAGATCCAGCGACTCATTTTCCAACCCCGCTTTCAGCTCCCGTGTATTTCCTTCTGTTAGGTCAATCGTAACCTGCGGATATTTTGTCTGAAAACGGGCAATCAGATCCGGATACACAAACGAGCAGAAATAAGATGCACCGCCGAGCGCCAGCGTGCCGCCCTGAAGCCCCGCAATATCTTGAAAATACCGTTCCAAATTCCGTTCCAGAAAAAGAATCTTTTCATCGGTACGGATGTAATACGCGCCCTCCTTCGTCACCGTCAGCGGAATCGTACTGCGATCAAAAATCGGCGCTCCCATCTCTTTCTCTGCCTTCCGCACCATGTTGCTGAGTGCTGGCTGGCTGATAAAAAGCTTCTTCGCCGCTTTGGAAAAACTCTTTTCTTTGTAAACCTCATACACGTACTTCATTTCATTCAGCATTTGTCAATTCCCCCTGTCCATTTTCCATCCTGCTTTGCTTAAACGAATATAACCGCCATATCTAACAGTTATTTTTTATTGTTATTATTTTATCATAAGATTTCTATATCTGTAAACAAATAAACTGTATTTTCCGTCCGTTTTCAGGCAGAATCCAGCTTATTTTACAAAACTTCCAGGTGCGTGAATCAGCACTCAAAAGAAGCTGCGAACACCTGCGCTCTGCACATCTAAGGCAGCTAACCTGCGTCCACAGCTTCCATTTTTAATATGGAGGTTTATTCAATTCCTAAGCTTTTACAAATTCCTGATGTTTTATATTGCGGCTGCTCAAGGGGAAATCACAGCCGCAATTCATGCAGTCTTTCATTGACAATTCGTTCTTGATATTTCTTAATATATAGCCATATTATTTGTCGCCCAAACAAACAACCTTGCCGTCTTTTACGATCAGAACTTCTTCTGGTGTTCCCTCGTCGAAGATAACGGTCGGATTGTACTGTACCATGTCGATATGTACGGTCGAGCGTGCCGGCTGTCCATAGTAGAAGCCGTTGCCCATTGCGATGTGGCAGGTTCCTCTTGCCTTCTTCTCTTCCTCGAAGTCTCCGTTGAACATACAAGCCGGGTTAAGTCCAAGTCCGATCTCTGCGATGTTGTCGGAATCTTTAACTTCTGCGATCTGACGGCGGATTTCTTTACAAATCTTCGGATCGCCGCCAACTACCTCTACGATGCGCCCTTTTTCGATTCTTAACTCAACCGGTGTGGTCGGGCATCCATAGTAGCAGATAGGTCCATCAATTACCAGTTTGCCATGGGTTGTGTCGATCACCGGTCCTAAGGAAACCTCGCCGTCAGACCAAGCCATTGCATCGCCCGGATTTCTCGCGATACCGCACTCGATGATCGGCTCCATCTGATTCATTTCCATGTACAGGTCGGTACCAGCCGGTGTGGTGATGTGAGCCATCTTATGACCTCTCCAGAGAGCCTGCAGTTTCTCGCCATCTGCGTAAACTGCTTCGTAGTCTGCCAGAGCGCCGCCTCGTGTGAAGTTGTCGATATTTCTTAAGCAGATAGAAACCTCGCGAAGTTTCTTCTGGTTGATGAGCTCTTTCAGGTGGTTATTGTAGATAGCTGCACCGGATGCGGTGGTCATGCCGACAAATACATCGCAGGCATCCATGCCAAGTTCCAGAGATTTCGGGAAGATGGTTGCTTTGTCTTTTCCACGAATCGGCATCATGTATACGCCGTACTCAGCGCCGCAGTTTAAAGCGGCTGCTGCCATCGCCTGGGTCATTCTCTCATCGGTCTGAGGGTCAACGACAATCAAAACTTCCTCGCCCGGTTTAACAGCCATCAGGTTGCCAAGAAGATACTGTGCACGTTCCATACATTCGATAATTCTGTTATCACTCATAACTCATTCTCCTCGCTTTTGTTATTATTTGACAGTCTCTGCATCCAGCCGATTTAAGCTATCTGCCTGTCATTGTTCTCTGTTTCATAGCTGTTTATTTAGTTTTTTCTGTTCCTCATGAGGTTTGACTATATACTATCAAACCCGCACACACTTATAAACAAATATACCCATTTGCGAATATGTTATAAATATTTCGTGATAAGGGGTTTACCATCCTGCTGGAAGCATTCCCAGTGCGCTGAAAATTGCGTAGAATACGGTACTGCCGTACAGCAGGACGATAATCGCCTGCATCGGCTTGCTTGCCATCCAGCCGCAGTTCCATACCGGCTCAATGTCACCTGTTTTTCTTGCTCGGGAGGCGGTACTTCACATCCAAATCAGACTTAAAAATACCAAGAATCCCCGTTCAGCCGATACACTGGCTGAACGGGGATTCCTGGCGTCATACAAAACAGTAAGGTATATTTATATGGTTATAATTGGGGTGAACTGTCTAGTTGGATGCAATAGTTTTATTTGTCGCCCAAACAAACAACCTTGCCGTCTTTTACAATCAGAACCTCTTCTGGTGTTCCCTCGTCGAAGATAACGGTCGGATTGTACTGTACCATGTCGATATGTACGGTCGAGCGTGCCGGCTGTCCATAGTAGAAGCCGTTGCCCATTGCGATGTGGCAGGTTCCTCTTGCCTTCTTCTCTTCCTCGAAGTCTCCGTTGAACATACAAGCCGGGTTAAGTCCAAGTCCGATCTCTGCGATGTTGTCGGAATCTTTAACTTCTGCGATCTGACGGCGGATTTCTTTACAAATCTTCGGATCGCCGCCAACCACCTCTACGATACGTCCTTTTTCAATTCTTAACTCAACCGGTGTGGTCGGGCATCCATAGTAGCAGATAGGTCCATCAATTACCAGTTTGCCATGGGTTGTGTCGATCACCGGTCCTAAGGAAACCTCTCCGTCAGACCATGCCATTGCATCGCCCGGATTTCTCGCGATACCACACTCGATGATCGGCTCCATCTGATTCATTTCCATGTACAGGTCGGTACCAGCCGGTGTGGTGATGTGAGCCATCTTATGACCTCTCCAGATTGCCTGCAGCTTCTCGCCGTCTGCGTAAACTGCTTCATAATCTGCCAGTGCGCCGCCTCTTGTGAAGTTATCGATGCTTCTTAAGCAGATGGAAACCTCGCGAAGTTTCTTCTGGTTGATGAGCTCTTTCAGGTGGTTATTGTAGATAGCTGCACCGGATGCGGTGGTCATGCCGACAAATACATCGCAGGCATCCATGCCAAGCTCCAGTGACTTCGGGAAAATGGTTGCTTTGTCTTTTCCACGAATCGGCATCATATATACGCCGTACTCAGCGCCGCAGTTTAAAGCGGCTGCTGCCATCGCCTGGGTCATTCTCTCATCGGTCTGAGGGTCAACGACAATCAAAACTTCCTCGCCCGGTTTAACAGCCATCAGGTTGCCAAGAAGATACTGTGCACGTTCCATACATTCGATAATTCTGTTATCACTCATAGTTTTAATCTCCTTTTCTTGTTTTGTCTGGTTCCCTTAAATTTTTTCACCTTTGCAAGTGGGAATTATTTCTGTTTTTTTCCTTTTTATCCGGAAAACGTGGACTTTTCAGAACCGGGGGTTCCATATTCCATCTTTGATTCACGTTCTGCACAAATTTGTCGTTTCCCCGCTTTCCGGGTTCCATACATAACTACTGCCCAGATATATTTCACATTTCATACGAATCCGGGATGTCTCTTTCTAAAACTCAAGCTGCCTTTTTGGCTTCTTCCTGATTGAAAATCTCGTGATCCAGTTCGCCCTCCATCTGAGAAATGCAGACAGATGCTACCAGGTCGCCTACGGAGTTAGTAGATGTGTGAATCTGGTCGATGATACGATAGATTCCAGCTACCAGTGCATATGCATCCAGCGGAAGTCCCATCTGGGTCATCAGGGTTAAGCTGATAACCAGACCAATCTGCGGAGTTGCTGCACAGCCAACGCTTAAGAAGGTTGCCTGTACAACCAGCATAATCTGCTGCTGAATACTTAACTCTACGCCGTACAGCTGTGCGGCAAAGAGAACAACGATACCAAAGTATGCACACGTTCCGTTCATCTGAGCGGTACATCCAAGCGGAAGTACGAAACTCGCAATATCTCTCGGAACGCCCATCTTCTTCGGTGCTACTTCCATCGATACCGGAAGAGCTGCTGAAGAAGTACAGGTACTAAATGCAATCATCCAAGGTTCAAACGCTTTGCGCCAGAACTTCATCGGATTTACCTTTCCAATCACGCTAAGGAAAATGCTGTATCCAACAATACTCATGGTGATGCAGGCAAGATAGTCAGTTAAGATGAATTTCAGAACCGGTCCGAAGATGGCAACGCCATATTTTGCAAGTGCTACAGTCATCAAACTGAATACGCCGTAAGGGATGATTCCAAGAATCATGTCGATAACCTTAAACATCGTCCGTGAACAAAGGCTGATGATGTCACATAACTGCTGTGCTTCCTTGCCAATGCTGATGATGGCAAATCCAAGAAACAGGGAAAAGACGATAATCTGCATCATCTCGCCGCTTGTCAGTGCCTGGAATGGGTTGGACGGAATTAAGTCGAGCAGTGTCTGGTAGATACCCGGAAGTTCTTTCACCTCCATTGCTGTCTCTGCCGTTCCCAGCTGCAAGCCACGTCCCGGTTTGATGATATTGGCAAGTATCAGACCGATGGTTGCCGAAATACCGCCAGTTGCTAAAAACCAGATGATGGTTTTAACGCCGATGCTTCGAAGTTTCTTGATATCGCCCAGCGAAAGTGCCGCGTCGATGATACAGAAGAACACCAGCGGAACGACAATCATCTTGATCAACTTGATAAACAAATCTCCAATGAACTGGAAGAACGGAAGGACATATCCGTTAATGATCTCATTCTCCACGCCGCCCATAAAATTTAAAACATAACCAAACGCGATACCTGCAAACAATGCAATGAATATTTTCACGTACAACGGAGTTTCTTTTTTCTCCGCCCCATTTTTAGTTTTCTCCACCATGTGATACCCCCTTATGTAATGGTTTTTTATTTCTCGTGTTCCTCATGAGGTTTGACTACATAGTATCAAAAAGCCGGATTATTATAAACAAATATATCGAATCGCGAATAAGTTATAATAATTCAGTGATACAGAGTTAGTTCTGACTTACTTTTTAGGTATTATCTCCATAATAAAAACAATTTTATTTTTGCAAATCAGTTCCGTGCTGTTTTCTGTAAAATACCAAAAGCGGGTAAAAGTTTTTTCGCTTTTACCCGCTTCTTGCTTGAACCTTCTTCTTAAAGGTTCCATATTTTATTTCTATTTATTTCGTCTGCATCATCTACTGTTTTAGAAATGGCATTACATATGAACCAGCTTAGCTTTTACTGGTTATCCGAAACATAAACCGCTGCTTCTGTTCCTGCAGTCGAACCAAACATAACCGCCTCGGTCAACTCATTGCCGGAGAGCACACCTTCACCGTCTACTGCCGCTGACAGGATTGGACCTGCTGCATAAAGACCATTGATCAGCTCGCCGCTATCTTTGTTTAGCTGTTCCGCATTGTTGCTGACAACCAGGGCTGCTGCCTTGCCATCTGCCTCGTATACCTGAGATTCCTCAAAAACCGGAATCAGGGAAACATCGGTCGCTACCAGTGCCAGGCAGTCAATCTCCTGATCCTTGCCGTCCACCGTCACAGTGATGCGGTCAAGGGCACCTTCTTCATTGTAAGCGACACTCTTTAATTCTGCCTTATATTCAACCGGAATCTTCAGCTCTTCGACTTTTTTAAGCAGCGCTTCCTGTGCAAGCTCGTTCAGATTTCCCTCTTTTGCCGGGAAACTGCGGGCTACCGAGGAACCTGCCTCCTGTGTCAGATCGCCGTACTCCATTCCCAGTGTGTCGGCAAGCCAGTCTTTCGCCTCTTCGCTGTTCTCCGATACATATGCCGCCATATCCGAATTGTTCGTATTATTTCCTGCCGTCATAATATCGGACAGATAAATCTCAAAATCATCCGTAAGATTCGCCTGGAACTGCTCATCCGTATCGGCTGCATTGACATACGGTGCCATCTCCGTCATATCTGCCGCCAGCTCTTCGCCCGGTGCCAGAATCAGGATCTTCGACGGATCCATGCCCTCGGCTGCCGCCTGAACCGCCGCGATCAGTCCGGCACTGTCTCCGCCTGCGATGACAAGCTGTGCATCCGATGCTTCTGCCTCTCCGGCCGCTTCAGTTGCTGCCTCGCTTGCCGCTGCACTCTCTGTTGTATCTGCCTTACTGCCGCATCCCGCCAGTGCCGTTGTTCCCAGAACCGCTGCCGCCGTCAGAATCCCTGCCTTTTTAACTGTATGGAATGATTTTTTCATAATCGTTCTCTCCTTTCCCTCTCGCCGGAGTTCCTGCAGCCGTCTTCAAACATGCACAGTACCTCTCGGTTGTGGATTTCAGTCTAACATAGAACCTGCGGCGAATCAATTAAGGTTTCTTTAATTCTTACGGCGGAAAAAACGAAATTTTCTGTTACTTACACAAATCCGCAATCACCTGTGCAAAAATCTTCGCGCTTGCCACCAGATCACTCACATAGGCAAATTCATCCGCCCCATGCATACGGTTGTCCACGCCCGGCATCGACGCGCCAAATGCAACGCCGTTTTTCAGGTCATGCACATATGTGCCGCCGCCGGTATAGTTGCACTCGCCCTTGTTGCCGGTATAAAGCTCATAAGCATTTAGAAGTGTTCTGACAAACTCGGAATTGCCGTCTACAAAATGCGGTTCTCGCAGCTGCGGGGACTCTAACTTCATGCCGTGGGACGCAAGTTTTGCCTCCACCGGTTTCAACAGGTTGTCATCATTGCCGCCGATCGGGAAACGTCCGTCAAAGTACGCTTCCATCCGTGTCTCCGTCATCGTAAGCATTGTGAATGCCAGAGACAGCGCTCCGGATCCTTCTGCCTGCATCGCCACGCCAAGCGCCTTGCCCTCGGTATCATTCCACGGGAAGCACTCAGTCAGGCTGTGAATCAGCTTCGTCTGTCCGCAGGATGCAAATGGCAGGCGATCCAGAAGCAGAAGCAGGGATGCCAGCGCATTTTTGCCTTCCTCCGGTGTCGAGGCGTGTGCGCCCTCACCGACTGCGGTGATCACGATCACATCTTCCTCTGCCTGAAGCTCAAACTGTACGCCAGTCTCCTTCGTCACGCCCTCTGCCATCGGACGTACCTCTTCCTCGGTCAGTCCTGTAATTGTCGCATGCGCCTTGCCCGGAACAACATTGATCTTGATGCCAGCCTCGATGGACAGGATCCGCGCATTCTCCGTCGATACCTCAAAAGAAGCTGTCACATGCCCCGGGAAACGTCCTTTTTCGATATTGATAACCGGGAACGAAGCATCCGGTGAAAATGTCATCGGCGCTTCCTTCTCCACTTTATAATAATGTTCAATATCGCTGCTGCCGCACTCCTCATCTGTTCCCAGAATCAGGCGGACATTTTTTGTCACCGGGATTCCCAGTTCTTTGACCGCACGCATCGCATACAGAGCTGCTACCGCCGGTCCCTTGTCATCCGCCGTGCCGCGTCCGTACAACTTTCCGTCTTTTACAATCGGTTCAAACGGCTGTGTCACAGTCCAGCCCTCGCCTGCCGGGACAACATCCAGGTGTGCCAGAATATCTAGCTGGTGCTCACCGTCGTTTAAATCGGCGGTTCCTACATAATTATCGTAATTGTTGATGGAAAATCCATACTCTTCCGCCATTTTGAGTGCCTGTGCCAGTGCGCGGCTCGGACCTTCGCCGAACGGATCGCCCTCCTGGTATGCCGAACGCTCGCTGTTGATGCTGCACAGCGTGCATATGTCATCTAACATCTCCTGCTTGTGCGCCTCGATATACTGCTCGATTTTCTTTTTATACATAAATCTTCCGCCTCGTTCTTTTCCTTTGGTTATTATTTGGACAGAATTCCAGCCAGTACCTGGTTCACTACCTTTCCGTCTGCCTTGCCCTTTACCTTCGGCATCAGGGTTTTCATGATTTTGCCCTTGTCAGACGGTGCCGGATTTTCAATGCCAAGCTCTGCCAGAACACTTTTGATCACCTCTGCGATCTGCTCTTCGGTCAGATCCTCCGGTGCAAATTCCTGATAAACTGCCAGACGTGCCTGTGCCTCCTCGCGGATATCCGCACGATCTGCCGGAGCCAGTTCCAGAGTCTCCTTCGTCTGCTTGATCTCTTTCTTTACAACTGCGTCCGCCTCTTCCTCAGTCAGCGGAGAACGCTTGTCGATCTCCGCATTTTTCAGTGCGGATAACAGCATGGATAAGGAATCTTTTCTTGCTTTGTCTTTTGCTTTCATGGCTTCTACCATGGCTGCACGTACTACATCTACTCTGCTCATATGAAATGTCTCCTTTTCTGATTTTTTCTATATTTTCACCATGCCCAGGTGGGACGATGGGAACCCTCTCTTGTTTTACCATGCCCAGGGGTGCAAAACCTGCGGTTTCACACCTCTGTCCGGCTGCGCCGTATAGCAGAAATCCCCCTTTCAGCGCCTGAAAAATAAATTTTCCATTCGCTGAAACGGTGCTTTCCGCTGCATGGCTTTAGTTACGCCCAAACTCGCTTAACTTAAGCTTCGGATTCCGCTCTTCCACCATTCCCACACTCCAGCTGTTGACAAACAGAAGCAGTGGATTGTCTTTGAGGTCTTTGATCCGCTTCATATCCGAAGTTCCCTGGATCTTGGCTACGTCGATCTCGTCAGCGTTTTCTACCCAGCGGATGTACTCGTATGGAAGTTTTTCCAGCTTGACTTCTACATTGTACTCATTTTCCAGACGGTAGGTCAGTACCTCGAACTGGAGGACGCCGACTACGCCGACGATGATCTCTTCCATACCTGTGTTGAACTCCTGGAAGATCTGGATCGCACCTTCCTGGGCGATCTGGCTGATGCCCTTGATGAACTGCTTGCGCTTCATCGTGTCCATCTGGCGCACGCGTGCAAAATGTTCCGGTGCGAACGTAGGAATGCCTTCAAATTCTACCTTTTCACCTGTACAAAGTGTATCACCGATCGAGAAAATACCCGGATCGAATACACCGATGATATCGCCCGCATATGCCTCCTCGACGATCTTTCGATCCTGCGCCATCATCTGCTGTGGCTGGGAGAGACGGATCTTGCGTCCGCCCTGCACATGCGTTACTTCCATGCCTGCCTCAAATTTGCCGGAACAGATACGCATAAATGCGATACGGTCGCGGTGCGCCTTGTTCATATTTGCCTGAATCTTGAAGACAAACGCGCTGAAATTCGGAGAGAACGGATCCACCATGCCGGTTGTCGTATTTCTCGGCAGCGGCGAGGTTGTCATTTTCAGGAAATGCTCCAGGAATGTCTCTACACCAAAGTTTGTCAGCGCCGAACCAAAGAATACCGGGGATAAATTTCCGCGGCTGACACGCTCCATATCCAGCTCATCGCATGCGCCGTCCAGAAGCTCGATATCATCCATCAGCTGCCGATGGTAGTCTGGACCGATGATGGAGTTAACCTCATCGCCCTCTAACGAGAACTCCTGAGATGCGACCTCCTTCTGTCCGCCCATTGCTGCTGTGAAGGTTGTGATCTTCTTTGTGGCACGGTCATACACGCCCTTAAAATTCTTACCGCAGCCGATCGGCCAGTTGACCGGACAGGTACGGATGCCGAGCACGCTCTCGATCTCATCCATCAACTCAAACGGATCGCGCGCCTCTCGGTCCATCTTGTTGATAAAGGTAAAAATCGGGATGTGGCGCATAACGCAAACCTTGAAAAGCTTGATCGTCTGCGCCTCGACACCCTTAGAACCATCGATGACCATGACCGCCGAATCGGCTGCCATCAGAGTACGGTAGGTATCCTCCGAGAAATCCTGATGTCCTGGTGTATCCAGGATATTGATGCAGAATCCCTCATAATTAAACTGTAATACGGAAGAGGTAACCGAAATACCTCTCTCCTTCTCTATCTCCATCCAGTCAGAAACCGCGTGCTTGGCCGCTTTTCTTCCCTTGACCGTACCAGCCAGGTTGATCGCGCCTCCGTAGAGAAGAAACTTCTCCGTCAGGGTTGTCTTACCAGCATCCGGGTGGGAAATAATGGCGAATGTACGCCGTTTTTTGATCTGCTCCGCTATATTTTCCAAAAAAATCTTCCTCCAAACTTACTACCATTCTTTAACTTTGTCTAAACGTATTTATTCTATATTATTTTAAACGAATACGCAAGTCCAAGTTACGGTTCACTCACGCGCGATCGGTAACAGATCTTAAAAACATTTTTCATCTTCTTCTTGATCCTTTTCTTTAAAAAACATATAATCATACTATTAACGTGGATATATAATAAATAGTAACAGTTGAACATATGAAACCGTTGCGATAACTATACAATCAACATTTTATAAGAGATGTTGATTATTGTAGAGATGCAGGAGATATAAAGGAGTTATTTTATGATTCTAGCTATCGACGTTGGAAACACCAACATTATTATCGGCGTGATCGACGCAAAAAAAACGTATTTTGTAGAACGCATCACGACCACCATCGGAAAACCGAATCTGGAATATGCCGTGGCGCTGAAAAGTATTCTTGAAATTTACCATATTGCCCCAGATCAGCTTGATGGTGCGATCGTCTCCTCGGTCGTTCCGCCGCTTAACCGGACGATTCTTGCCGCCATCCGTAAAATAACGGGACTAAACGCAATGCTGGTCGGTTCCGGCATGAAAACCGGCTTAAACATCCTGATGGACAACCCGAAATCCGTCGGCAGTGATATGATCGTAAACGCAGTCGGTGCCCTTGCAGAGCATGAACCGCCAATCATCATCATCGAAATGGGAACCGCTACGACCATGTCTGTCATCGACAAAAACGGACGCTATGTCGGCGGCGCGATCCTGCCGGGACTTCGCGTTTCCCTCGACAGCATGAGCGCCAGCACTGCCCAGCTGCCGCGCATCAGCCTCGATACGCCGCGCCGTGTCATTGGCAAAAATACCATAGACTGCATGAGAAGCGGCGTCATATTTGGCAATGCCGCGATGATCGACGGTATGCTGGATCGCATCGAGGAAGAACTCGGAGAGAAAACTTCCATCATCGCCACCGGCGGCATCTCCAAGATTGTCCTGCCGCTCTGTTCGCATACGATCACGTATGATGGGGCGCTGTTGATGAAGGGATTACTACATTTATATGAAAAAAACAGGAGAACCGAATAATCAAAAAGGCTGTCTCTCGGCAGATGCATCTATATGATACATTCTGATGGGAGACAGCCTTTTTATCACAGTTTATTATGCTGACATCTATTCATTACCGGTCACGGTCACAGCAGCATTTATTTTACAACCTTCAGCTTCATATTCTCTTTCTCAATCCGATCCAGCTTCTCGCCGTCCAGACGGAGTGCAAATCCAAACGGATTTACCACGATTCCATTCACGTAATCCAGATATTTTTTCAGATCGCGGAAGCGGACTTCCATTGCTCCAAACTGGTGTTTACGATCAAATTTGCCAAATTCTACTAAATCCGTAAATGCCGGGTAATAGCGTACACCCTTTCCGGTGGTCAGAACCGGCACTGCCGTCGTCTTCTGCGGGTCAGCAACCGGAACCAGCAGACGCGCACCGTAAAGCTCTTTGCACATCAGATCCTGCATCTGTGGGAATGCCTGGTGCTGTACCAGTGCCTGATAGAACTGATTTGCAGAACGGACCAGGGACGGGTTCATCACGATCTCGGATGTATCCTTTGGTTTCTCGATGATGCTGAACAGCGACATGGACATATGATTTTCCTGTCCCTTGTCGATCACAACTGCCTCAAAACCGCTGCGGTAGAGGTCGTTGAAAAAGGAAATACGCTGTAATGGGCGGATCTCCAGTACCTTCGTCTCTACGCCGACCATCTCCAGCCCTTTCACGAACTCATCTGCATACTCGCGGCTGGTGTAAAGGAAAGCAGCCGCCTTGCCGTTCTCTGCACCCAGGAAGAAGTTTTTCGTCGCATGGACAGTCACAACAAACAGTCCCGGCTCTCTCTGAAGCAGCTCCAGAACCTCTCCCATCACTTTTTTATCTGCTTTATCCTGATGTTCTTTCATCAGCTCACGTAATTTCTCCATTTGAATTCCTCCGGCTCTTTTTAATGTACTCTCGGAATCTTTCTGTGCTTGATTTTGTGAGATGATTTTTTGTCATCTGTGCCCAAATTTCTGAGGCGTACGCGGTGCGTACGTTGATGAAATTCGGGTACGGCTGGCGGAAAATCAGCCACAAAAGCGAGTGCAGAAAAGACTCCGAGAGTACATTTTATCATGCGCGAGGCTCAATCCGCCTGCGCCTGTCTTTTCTACTCTGTCTGCTGTCCATGACTGCCTGAGTGTCGCATCGCCAAGCTGCCTTTATCACTATATCAGATGGAATACTCCGCTCAACCCCAGTTCAGATAACAGTCATCTGCTTGATTTTCAGATTCTTTTTGCAGACTATATCCTCTATATTTTAACACAGAGCCGCCAAACAATCAATCAGAAGAATCTCACACAATCCCTATCAACATTCAGCTCAAATAATGCTTCATGCTTTTTAACGCACTCTTCTCCAGCCGTGACACCTGCGCCTGCGAAATATGGATTTCTTCGGCAACCTCTGTCTGGGTCTTTCCCTCAAAAAAGCGCATATCAATAATGCGGCGTTCCCGGTCCGGCAGGCGCTGCATCGCCTCCCCCAGCGACAGATCCTCGACCCAATGTTCCTCTGAATTTTTCTTGTCACTGAGCTGATCCATCACGTAGAGCGGATCGCCGCCGTCCGTATAGACCGGTTCGTACAGGCTGACCGGGCTCTGGATAGCATCGAGCGCATACGCTATCTCCTCTTTGCTGACTCCCAATTCTTTGGCAATCTCGCAGAGTGTCGGCTCCTTTGACTGCTTTTTCAGCAGATTTTCACGGGTATAGATCGCTTTGTATGCCGTATCGCGGAGCGACCGGCTGACCCGGATTGAATTGTTATCCCTCAAATACCGTTTCACCTCCCCCAGAATCATCGGAACCGCATACGTCGAAAAACGGACATTCTGGGTAATATCAAAATTATCAATCGCCTTGATGAGGCCGATACAGCCAATCTGGAACAGATCGTCCACATTTTCCCGGCTGCCCGAAAAGCGCTGTATTACACTGAGCACCAGCCGCAGATTCCCCTTGATATACTGTTCTCTTGCCTCCCGATCGCCCTTTAGAATCCGGCGAAACAGTTCTTCTTTCTCCTCATTACTTAAAAGAGGCAGCTTGGATGTATTGACCCCGCAGATTTCCACTTTATAGACCGGCATTTCCATTCCCTCCGTATGATGGACGATCAACGCAAACAGTTGAATCGTTTTGATTTTTGTTTTGTCACCTATACATTAGAATGGACAATTCAAAGCTCATTTATACCCGGACAAATGAGAACCATTTTCACTCATTCCAATTTCTTGCCTTTTCTGCCGTTCCATAGTAAAATATATTTTCAGGGATTTTACGATCAATATTATTTATAGAAAATAGAATTCAACCACAAGGAGATCCATTCATGAACACACAAAAAAAAGCCCGTTCCCTCTACTGGGATATCGTAAAGGGATGGGGCATTATTGCGATCGTGCTGGGGCATACCGGATATTTCGCCGGTGCGTTCGTCTATCTATTCCACCTGGCGCTGTTCTTCTTTATCACGGGCTATTTTTATAATGAAACGAAATACGGGGATACGCCGTTTCGCTACTTCGGCTCCCGTCTCGCTGGTGCATGGCCCAGGTATATGTTCTACACGCTGTTTTTTGTCCTGCTCCACAACTTTTTTGTAACGCACAGGCTCTATGCGGGACAGGAACTTTACAACCATACCAGAATGCTTACGGCATGGATGAGCAGTCTTACCTTCAACTCCCCGGAACAGGTTCAGGGTGCCCTCTGGTTTCTGCCGGTCTGGCTGGTGTCCTCCGGACTCTTTGCCGGATGCGTCTGGTTTGGACGCGCGGCTGCCCGCTTTACCCGGAAAGATAATGTCAAGCTTCCTGTATGTGCATTTGCATGCATCCTGATTGGTCTTGCCGGTGTCTTCTTAAATATGAGAAGCTGCCCGCTCCCTTACAATCTGCAGGCGGCGCTGCTCGTTGTTCCGGTCTATCTCATCGCCTGGCTGATGCAGCAGTTTTTCTCCAATTTCCGCCACTATACGGTCTGGTACGGCTGCCTGATAAGCGCCCTGCTTCTGCACCTGACGAACACAAAGCTTCACATTTTCATCGATCTGGCAAGCATGCACATTCCGGGCGTCTTATTTTATCCGATCTCCATCATTGGAATTTACTTCGTCCTTTCGCTCTCCGACCTGTCCGAGCGCATCAGACCGCTGGCAAAGGTCCTTGCCTTTTTAGGACGCCATTCCTTTGACATTATGGCGATTCATTTCACGCTGTTCAAGCTGATCGATTTTGCCTATGCCCGCTTCATTTTGAAGGAAATACCGGAAACGCTTTCCAACTTCCCGGTCTCCTTCCGCTATGAAATGGGTCCGTTTTACATCCTGATCGGTCTGTTTCTTCCAGCACTTATCGGCTGGTGTATAGACCGCATTGCTGCGAAATTTCTTTCTTGAGGCGTTTCATAATCTTCTTTTCCAGCCTCGATATGTATGACTGCGAGATACCCAGAAGGTCGGCAACCTCCTTCTGGGTCATTTCATCTTCCTGCTCTCTCCCCAGACCAAAGCGCAGCTTCACGATTTTCTGTTCCCGCGGATTCAGGCGGTCGATCGCCGCATTCAACAGTTTCCGCTCTGTCTCATCCTCCAGATCCCGGTAAATAATATCCTCATCCGTTCCCAAAATATCCGACAGAAGCAATTCATTTCCATCCCAGTCCACATTCAACGGCTCATCGATCGAAACCTCGAGCTTCGTCTTATTATTTCTCCGGAGATACATCAGAATCTCATTTTCAATACAACGGGATGCATAGGTCGCCAGCTTAATATTTTTATCCACGTCAAACGTGTTGATCGCCTTGATGAGACCGATCGTCCCGATCGAAATCAGATCTTCCACGCCCACGCTGGTGTTGTCAAACTTTCTTGCTATGTAGACCACCAGGCGCAGGTTGTGTTCGATCAGCGCCGAACGCGCCTCTTTATCCTCACTGGTTCCAAATTTTCTTAAAACCTCCGCCTCCCGCACACTGTCAAACGGTGCCGGAAGGATATCGGTTCCCCCGATATAATGAACTTCCCCGTCCCGGTGCATCAGAAATGACCGGAACGACGGCATCATTTTTAAACGAAACTGACCTGGAACTGAAACTTTTATAAACATACGCTTTCCCCCTTATGTTGTTCGCTATGGTTCGATTGTCTGCATGGTTTTCTTCACAACCAATATTTTTCATTGAGCAGCATCTGGTACTCGCCCTTCTGCGACAGCGCCTCCTGTGAAATGGCAATCCACGGCTTCTCAATCACCCGCATACCGCCCTGACCGGACACTTCCATCCGCTCCGCCTGATATGCCGGAATCACGCCGCCGCCCTTTCCGACACTCCGAAATGGGATGTATTGGACACCGTCCTCCCAGGAAAAAAATTTCTCTGCCGCACACGCATCCAGCACCTGCACCGGACGCCCCGAAAGCGGCATCGTCAGATGGTTGCCTGTGTCGAGAATCGCCTGCACATGCCGCTCCCTGCCTTTGTTAAAAAGCGTTACCGCGTACTGGTGTTCCAGCTTCATACACCGCTGCATACCAAACCGCCACACCGCAGATGGAATCAGAAAACTCCCCCCCGCGGTAAACAGCCAGAACAGAAGATTCACCCGTATTCCAAGCGGCTGAACCAGTTCCATGCAGCCAGCCGCCAGCATAGATGCTATGTAAAGCCCGATCGCAGCTTCTGCCGCCTCCGACTTCCTATGGATGGAAAATGCCGTCCATGCCATCAGCACGCTCATCGTGGCGCTTAGGAGCATCCGCCCGGCATATCCCAGCGGAATCGGAGCTAACACCATTCCTAACGCATACACGGCTCCCAGAAGACTCCCTGCCAACCGCCCATACCGGCGTTCCGGCAGACGCAGGCAATTCTTCACCACCGACAGAAGCAGGAAATCCGCTACCAGATTTTGCAGCAGGATGACATCCGCATACACACGATAAGTCACTGTCTCTTCCCACCTTTCTGTCCGACACGGGATATTATAAGAAAAAAGTTCCGCAAAATTTGTCAAACCGAGGGCGCAAAACGCCTGTTTTGATCGCCAAAAATCGGGGGAAAACGTAAAATTTGAGTAGATTCGACATAAGTCGAAGATCTGAATCGACAAAAAAACACGCATCAGAAATTTTCACTTCTAATGCGTGTCTCTTCCAAAAGCAACTGCTTCTGTAAATATTTCATATTTTTACGAAAGCAAGAGCAGTTCATCTCTCACTCTTATATTATTTCTTATTTCTCAGAAAATCCGGAATATTGATCTGTGTTTCCTGGCGCATCGGGCGGAACGGCTGTGCCGGTGCCGACTGCGGTGCTTCCTTCGGAGCGACTGGCTGTGCCGGTGCTGCTGCAGATGGTGCACGGAAGGTCGGTGCCTTGTAGGTCGGCTGCGCTGCCGCTGCAGTCTGTGCTGCCGGCTGAGCGTATGTATTGCCAGTCGTCTTTGCCTTGAACGGAGTCTTGAACTCAGTCATCGCTTTTGCGACCGGTGTGTTCACACCGTGGGAATCCAGTCCAGTCGCAATAACAGTGATCGTCGCCTCATCCTGTGCATTCTCATCGTACATCGCACCGAAGATGATATTGGCATCGTCGCCTGCAAGCTCCTGTACATAGCTGGCTGCGTCATTTGCCTCGATCAGGCTGATATCGCCGGAAATATTGATGATAACGTGGCTTGCACCCTCGATGGTTGTCTCAAGCAGCGGGCTGGATACAGCCTGCTTAACAGCCTCAAGTGCTTTGTCATCACCCTTCGCATGACCGATACCGATATGAGCGATACCCTTGTCCACCATAACGGTCTGAACATCTGCAAAGTCAAGATTGATAAGACCCGGAACATTGATCAGGTCGGTAATACCCTGTACTGCCTGCTGAAGAACCTCATCTGCTTTCTTCAGTGCATCCGGCATCGTGGTACGGCGGTCTACGATCTCAAGAAGTTTATCATTCGGGATAACGATCAGAGTATCGACAGCTGCTTTCAGTTTTTCGATACCATTGAGCGCGTTGCTCATACGGGTCTTTGCCTCGAAACGGAACGGCTTTGTGACAACGCCGACCGTCAGGATGCCCATATCTTTTGCGATACGTGCAATAACCGGAGCTGCACCTGTACCGGTACCGCCGCCCATACCTGCGGTAACGAATACCATATCTGCACCCTTGAGAGCCTGTGCCAGCTCTTCCTGGCTTTCCTCAGCTGCTTTCTCACCGATCTCCGGCTTTGCGCCTGCACCAAGTCCCTTGGTCAGCTTCTCACCAATCTGCATAGCTGTGGACGCCTTGCAGAACTGCAGTGCCTGCTTATCTGTATTGATACCGATAAATTCTACACCGGCAATATCTTCATCGATCATACGGTTGACAGCGTTGTTACCGGCTCCGCCGACACCTACTACTATAATTCTGGCAGAGTTCTCTGCTTCATTTATCTTTATCTCTAACAAGATACTTCCTCCTTCATTTTCCCATCTGTTCCGGTTTTATCATCTTTATACTAAAATTAGGGTCTTTTAAATCTAGCCTACCTAATACTATATTTGATTTTCAGCAAAAAATCAATCGTTTCTTTTATAAATTTTCAATAAACCAGTCACAATGTTACTGTTCACGCATACGTGCCAGTAACGGAATTTGCCGATTCTTCCTAGTTTTTATCAAACCGGTACATCGGATTTGCATTCGATTCATCGTAGCTGTCCAGATAGAGGGTTCCGGACAGATCCGGATAATCCCGCAGAATATCCGTCAGTTCCGAAAGTTTCCCGTTCATCTCACTGTTGCTTCCCAGCTCAACCTTCAAGCTCCTGATTTGAAGCGTCGCTTCCTTTTCCTTATTAAAACGGATCTCGTCCACCGCAACCTCGTTGACCGACAGTACCTGCGTCAGGTTCAGAATCTCGTTGAAAACGCTGATATCCTCGACCGGCAGCGGCTGATGCAGCACGATATGTCCAAAGGAAAGTCCGGCAATCTTCGGCACACCCGGCAATGTCTCGCTTGTGCTCTCCACAATGATGCCGTCCTTGTCAAAATACATCCGGCTGTTCATGTAGGAAACGTAACCAACCACACTCTTCTCGTAGACGATCACCTCCACGTCCGACGGGCTGCGGAACACCAGCTTGTAATCCTGCACGAACGGAATTGACTTGTGCGGCCGGAAGCGGTACTGCAGATAGCAGAACACCGGATTCCGGCTCAGCCGCGAATCGAAAATAGACGCCTCTATCTGCTCCGCCGTATATTGCCGGTTTCCACTGACATGGATTGTATTGATCTGAAGCAGCGACAGACCGACAAAAAACGCGGCCGCCACAAGAAGTGCTGCCGCCGTGATCCAGATATGTTTTTTTCCACGGCGGCGCCATACCTTTTCCTCTGTCTTTTTTTCAATCTGTATCTTCTCTATCTCCATCATCCTCCCGGCGCCGGATCTCTGCTCCTAATGCCCGCAAGTCCCGGCAAATATCTTCATATCCCCGCTCAATATGTTCACATTCTGATACTCTGGTCCATCCGTCCGCCCCCAGGGCTGCCACCGTCAGGGCTGCGCCGCCCCGCAGATCGCGGGCACGCACCAAAGCTCCCCGCAAGGTTTCCACTCCGTCAATCCGGGCAATGTTCCCGCTGCATTCGATGTTCGCCCCCATTTTTTGAAGCTCCGCCGCTGTGCCAAACCGGTTTTCAAATACCGTCTCCCGCAGCATACTGGTTCCATCTGCCCGTGACAGCGCCGCCATCAAAAACGGCTGCAGATCAGTCGGAAACGCCGGATACGGTCCGGTTTTCACCGATACCGCCCGCAGGCGCTGTCCGCTGTGTACATATATAAGTTCCGGTTCCTGATAAAGCGAAACGCCCATATGCTCCAGCACCCCGGTCAATGCACGCAGCTCCTGTGTCTGCACGCCGTCCACGATCACCTCACCGCTGCAGGACGCAGCGGCAAGAAGATAGGTCCCGGCTACGATCCGGTCGCCGCCGATCACAAACCGGCTGTCATGGAGCGGCAATCCGCCTTCTATGATCAGCGCATCCGTCCCGATCCCCCGGATCGATGCCCCCATACCATTTAGGAAATGGCACAGCTGTCCAATCTCCGGTTCCCGCGCGCATCCCCGCAGAACCGTCCGCCCCACCGCTGCCACAGCGGCAAACAGGGCATTTTCCACCGCGCCGACACTCGGAAACGGAAAAATAATCTCTGCCCCGCGAAGTCCCGTTGTCTGTGCATGCAGGAAGCCGTCCGGCTCCGATTCCTGTATTTCCGCGCCCAGCGCACGGAGTGCCCGCAAATGCCAGTCGATTGGACGTTTTCCGATCATACATCCGCCGGGGCTGTAGACCCCCGCCTCGCAAAAGCGTCCCAGGAGCGCTCCCAAAAGCATAATGGACGAGCGCATTTTCCCCATCGCTTTCTGCTCGATCCGCCAGCCATTCATCTTCGAAGTATCGATTTCCAGACGGTTTCCGTGCAACGCACACCGGCATCCCAGAGAATCAAGAATCCCCATCATACAGAACACATCCTGTATTCTGGGGACATTTTCAAGCACGGTAATTCCGCGGTTTAACACCGACGCCGCCATCATCGGCAAAACTGCATTTTTCGACCCCTGCACCGTGAGTCCGCCCTGAATCCGGCACGGTCCGTGAATCTCGATGAAAGCCAAACAATCCCCTCCCACCGGCATCTATGTATTATTATATGCCAACGAGAGAAAATGGTTCTCATTTTCTACATTTCCCGAAGTAAATATGTAACTCCGCCAAATATTCCTACTGCTCCAGCTTAATTTGGTTCGAGACGCTTAACACCATCCCCATCTCCAGCATCAGGAACATGACGGACGTACCTCCGTAACTGATAAACGGCAGCGTAACACCCGTGTTCGGGATCGTATTCGTAACAACCGCGATATTTAAGATAACCTGAATCGCGATGTGTGCCATCACGCCGATCACGATCATCGCACCCATCAGATCCGGTGCATTTCCAGCAATTACCATGAAGCGGTAAATCATAAACATGAAAATCAGAATGACCGAAATCGCGCCAAACAGACCTAATTCCTCACAGATAATCGAAAAAATCATATCATTCTGCGCCTCCGGCACGAAACCGAGCTTCTGGAGACTCTCGCCCAGTCCCTTTCCAAACAGACCGCCGGAACCGATCGCATACAGACCCTGGAGCACCTGATAACCGCCGGAACGTGCATACTGCACCGGGTTGACCCAGACATTGATTCGTCCCAGCTGATAATCCTTCAGGATATGGAGCTTTACCAGCAAATGCCCTATATAGGGGGCGACCGCCAGAAGTCCAACGCCGCCTCCGATGCAGAGAAAAAACGGCCATTTGATCTTGCACGCCACAAACAGCATCACAAACACGATGCCGCAGATGATGATACCAGAACTTAAGTTGTTCGCCGTAACTAAAAGTGCCAGCGGCGCCGACAGCGCCACGATAAATCCGACTGCCCGCAGCTGGTTGATCCGCACGCCCAGATTGGCAATCAGAACCGCCAGAAGCAGAATCAGGGAAATCTTGACAATCTCGGTCGGCTGGAACTGGAGCGGTCCCAGGCGCAGCCAGCGCTTCTTACCATGCGATGCCACGCCCAGAGGTGTAAAACGCGTCAGAAGCAGCGTCACGTATGAAACGATATATCCCAGCATCGCAAACCGCGCAAACCAGTGATAATCTATCTTGGAGACGATATACATCGCAACAAAGCTGACACCCGCGATGCCCGCCTGACGAAGCATAAAATATCCCGGATTGCCGTAATCAAGCTGCGCCTTATAGGAGCTCGCGCTGTAAATCATGATCAGTCCGAATACCGTCAGGAAAATGATGGTAAACAGCAGACTGTAATCATAAAACCGATGTGGTTTTTTCTTTTTAATTTTTCCCGGTTCCGGCATACTTCCACTCCCCTGCTTTTTGTTGTTACAGTTTCGAAATTCTGCCTGTAAACGGCAGTTTTTCCTTCAAATCAGGGCTGCCGCAGACAAATGCCGGCTGCGACAGCCCCCTTAAATACATTAAGCCTTTATTCTTCCAATACCGAATTGCTGCGTGCTTTGCACTCCGCAATTCTCAAAAGTCACAATTCCTCCTGCAAGCAATCTTGCGTCGGATTTCCGACCTTTGAACCTTGGTATTACAAATTTCTCACAAACTCTTTGAATTTGCGTCCGCGCTCTTCAAAGTTCTTGAACTGCCCCCAGCTTGCACATGCCGGTGAAAGCAGGACGTTATCGCCCGGATTTGCGTAGGATGCACATACCTGTACAGCCTCCTGCAGATCTTCCGCGTACATGATATCATTGAAGCCGTGGCGTTTTGCACACTCGGCAATCTTGTCGCGGGTCTGGCCGATCAGCACCAGATAGCGTACCTTTCCGCCAAAGCTCTCGATCCACTCGTCAAACTCGGAATGCTTATCATATCCGCCTGCGATTAATAAGGTCGGTCCCGGCATCGCCTTGATCGCCTGCATCGCTGCATCCGGGTTGGTTCCCTTGGAATCGTTGTAGTATTTGACACCAAAACGCTCGGTTACGAACTCAATGCGGTGTTCAACTGCCTTGAATTCCTTGATCACCTTCTGGATCTTCTCCAGCGGAACGCCCATGTTCATACTGATAGCAACCGCTGCCATAACATTTTCATGGTTATGACGGCCAAGTAGCTTCAGATCGTGGATATTAACAATCACGGTCTCTTTCTCGCCGTCGTTGTATACAATCTCATCCTCTTTCAGGTAGAAACCTTGTTTCAGGGTACGCAGACTGGAAAAATATACCACCTTGATGTCTTTTAAAGTCTCACCAAATTCACGCAGTACCGGATCCTCATAGTTCAGGACACAGACATCGCCCTCTTTCTGGTTCTTGGTAATGCTCTCTTTCGTCTCGATGTAGCATTCCATCGTCTTATGACGATCCAGATGATCCGGGGTAATATTTAAAATAGCGCTTACATTCGGGTGGAAATCAGTCATGGTCTCCAGCATGAAGCTCGATACCTCTGCGACAGTTACGGTCTCATCCGTTGTCTCCAATGCGTGGAATGCAAACGGCTCACCGATATTTCCAACTACAAATACGCTGTCATAGAATGACTTCATGATCTCGCCGGTCAGGGAAGTCGTCGTTGTCTTTCCGTTCGTGCCGGTAATGGCTGCCATACGTCCTTTGGCACAGTGATATGCAAGCTGCATCTCGCCCCAGATCGGAATACCGGTTTCACGGATCATCTCTACAAACGGTGCATCGGTCGGGATGCCCGGGCTTAAAATTGCCAGCTCCACGCCTAACAAATCCGTCTTTTTCAGCTCTCCGAGGACGAACGTGATCGTCGCGCCTTCGTCAAATTTCTTTTTCAGCTCCTCTGGATCCAGTTTTTCATTGCCATCGTAAAGCACTACCTCCCCGCCTTTTGAGAGAAGGAGCTTTGCAGCTGCAATACCGCTGATACCTGTTCCTGCTACTAATACTTTCTGACTCATAATCTTCCTCCTATAATCCTAAGTATGCTATAAGGCAAAGGATTGCCGTAATAATCGAAAATACGCCTACGACTCTGGTCTCAGACCATCCGCAGAGCTCGAAATGGTGATGGATCGGCGCCATCTTGAAAAAACGCTTTCCGCCCGTCTTCTTAAAATAGGTTACCTGAATAATAACAGATAATACTTCCACCAGATAAATCAGACCCACGATCGCGATAAAGATCGGCATCTGCATCATAAAGGCACTGGAAGCGACAAAACCGCCGAGTGCCAGTGAACCGGTATCGCCCATGAACACACGCGCCGGATAGACATTGAACAGAAGAAAGCCCAGAAGACTTCCAACTACTGCGCCGGTAATCGGGCTAATGCCGCTGTTCTCCCCGATCGCCACGATCGTAAAGAACGTTGCTACCAGAATCGTCACACTGGTGCACAGACCGTCCAGACCATCTGTGAAGTTCACGCCATTGTCAGTTCCCAGAATGATGAAGAACAGTGCCGGTACAAACAGCCAGACCGGAAGCTGTAAATACTTGCCGGTAAATGGAATCAGCATCCCTGTTCCGATGTCCGGTGAGGTTACAATATAATAGGCAAAAATACCTGTGATCACAAACTGTCCGATCAGCTTCTGAATCGGATTTAAGCCCTCCGAACGTTTCATCACGATCTTGATGTAATCGTCCAGAAATCCAACCACGCCGAATCCGACGGTCATAAACAGCACCGGAATGATCTTCGGATAATCCCGGATATAGAGCAGAGACGTAATGATGATGCTGGAAAGAATTACCAGACCGCCCATCGTTGGGGTTCCCTGCTTTTTCAGATGCGTCTGCGGTCCGTCATCGCGCACCTGCTGTCCGAATTTCAACCTGTGGAGAAACGGTATCACGATCGGGCACAGCACTGCGCTGACCACAAATGCGATGATAACCGCCAGTATTGTTTCATTTACCATGTCACACCTCTAACTTATCTTCCTATGTATACAGAGATAGTTCCTCAAATTATACACTTCAATAGTATACGTCTTTTTAGGGGAATAATCAACCTCTTTTCTCCACCCCCAGATACGGCAAAATGACCTCAAACAGATCGCGGATCACCGGGGCGGCAATCGTCCCGCCATAGTAGATTCCTTCCGGTTCATCGATGGTGATAAGCGCGATCACCTGCGGATCGTCCGCCGGTGCAAACCCTAAAAATGAGGAAATATATTTTTTCCGGCTCCTTGGAAGTTTCTCCGAGGTTGCCGTCTTTCCGCCGATCCGGTAGCCCTCGATCCGGGCGTTTTTTCCACTCCCCTCCGCCACCACCTGTTCCAGAATATAACGCAGCGTCTCACTCGTCTGCTCCGATAAGATTCTCTCCCCTTTTGGATAGGTAAACACGTGGACTGCCTGACCATCTGCCCGCACGGCACGGATCCCGATGTGCGGTGTGATGCGCGTGCCTCCGTTGATCAGGGAGGATGCCGTTGTAATGAGCTGGATCGGCGTGATCTGAAACGACTGCCCAAAAGAGACGGTCGCCAGCTCCACCGGTCCGATCTGATCCGGCTGGTGCATGATCGTCCCCGCCTCACCCGGCAGATCAATCCCAGTCTTTCCCAGCAGACCAAACTGCTTAAAATACTGATAGTACCGCTCCGGTCCCAGCCGCTGTCCGACATCGATCAGAACAGGATTGCAGGAATTCATCATTCCCTGTAAAAACGTCTCCCCGCCGTGTCCGCCCACCTTGTGACACCGAATCTTCCGATCTTCCACGATCCGGAATCCCGGGCAGGAAAACTGATCAGTCAGGTTGACCACGCCCGCCTCCAGTCCCGCAGCGGCAGTCACGATTTTGAATGTAGACCCCGGTTCGTATGTATCATTTAAACAGGGATTGCGCCACATCTGATTGAGGAGAGCTTGTTTATTTTGCGCTGATGCTGCGTGTGACTGCACTTCATTCTTCCAGGATATGTCTTCTTCTGTTTCTGAATCTTCGTTTTTTCCATCTGTCACCAGCTCAAACGGCTCATTCAATGAAAACTCCGGTGCATTTACCATTGCATAGATTTCCCCGTTCTTCGGGTTCATCACGATGATCGAGACGCGGTTCGCATTCTTTTTCTGCATCGTCTGGTACGCCTCCTGTTCCGCGTACATCTGGATATTGACATCCAGACTCGCCTGCAGATCCCGCCCTGCCTCCGGCTCGATGCGATCCTCCGCCTCATTTTCCAGCTCGATCCCCGCCGCGTCCGTGAGCGTCAGGATCTTGCCATCCGTGCCCTTTAAATACTTCTCATACTGTACTTCCAGACCGATGATCCCCTGATTATCTCCCCCGGTGAATCCCAGCACTTTCGATGCCAGACGTCCATATGGATAATATCGTTTATAGTCCTCATCCACCTTGACCCCCTCCAGGCGCATTGCCCGGATCGCATCGCCCCGCGTTTTCTCTACATTGGACTGGATCACCTCCCTGGAAGATCGCTTTTCCGTCTTTTTCCGCACCTCCGCCTCCGGAAGTCCCAGTTCTTCGCTTAAAACCCGGATAACTGTCTCCGGATCTTTTACCTGATTATGAATCACTGAGATAGTACACACAGTCCGGTTATCAGCAATCACCGTTCCGTTCCGGTCAAGGATCCGCCCGCGCGGCGCTTTGATACTGCGCTCCCGCTGATGCAGCTCCTCCGCCATCTGGCTGTAATAATCCGCTTTATACAGCATGAGGAAGAACAGTCTCCCCGCCAATCCTGCCATGCACAGGCAGATGGCGGCGCACAAAAAGACAGTTCTTCCTCTGTGATGCGTCCGGTTCCGATTCATACTGCTTCCTGTCTGATCTCATTGCTACAGTATATCATAAGAACCGTTTCTTTATTCTGTATTTTCGTTACTGTTCACACACGTGTGCACAGCAACGGGATTTTGCCGATGCTACACATTCCAAATCGGCAAAATCTGCTGCCAGAACTGTATCGTACGGATTTTTCAGTTCAGAAAATTCCTACCTGTGAACAGTTACGTATTTTCCACACAAGATAGATAAGTCTTCCCGACAGGCACAATTCTTAATCTCCCGCTGCCTGCGCTTCCTGGGAAGCTGCCGTTTCTCCGGCATTATCCGCTGTTCCGGTGTCTCTGCCCGTTCCAGACGTTTCTCCGTTTCCAACCGCCGCCGATTCATCCTGCACATTTCCCATCGTATCCGGATAGCTGTACTCGTCTCCGGAATCGATAAATTCCTCATCGTAGTTCGCCCAGCCGCCCTCCGGAGCCGGAGTCGTCTCTGCCGGTGTTTCAGCTGCATTCGGATCCTCGGTCGCTGTGCCGCTTATAATGCCTTCTTCCTGGCTGGAAAGATTGGTCTCGAGATCCTGTGCCGCGCCGCCTGCCGGGAATACATTCTTATATGGAAGGACTTCCGCCATGATCTTGCTGAAAATCTCGCTGGCAAAAGTCGAATGTGCCTGCTGCTCGCCCGGCAGATGCGGGGTATCTACTACCACATAGCAGAGTACCTGCGGATTGTATGCCGGTGCATATCCGATAAAGGAAACCAGATAATTCTTCTCCGCACGCGGCTGCTTCTGCGCCGTACCTGTCTTACCAGCCACTTCGTAACCAGCAACTGCCGCCGCGCCCGCGGTACCGCCATCACCTGATACTGTCTGGTAAAGCGCATTATTAATGAAGTTCGAGGTCGATTCCGAAACCGTCTCTCGCACCAGATTTGGGGAAACGGATTTGACAACGGATCCTTCGTCGTTCAGAATCTCTTTTACCACATGCGGCTCATAATAGGAACCGCCGTTGATTAAGGACGCATATCCAGCTGCCATCTGCACCATCGTACAGTTATAGTTCTGTCCAAATGCGTTGGTCGCCAGAGATGCCGGATCCATATTGGATGCCTGATAAATCAGACCGGACGCCTCGCCCGGAAGGTCGATGCCCGTCTTCTCGCCAAATCCGAAAATCTTCTGATACTGGACAAACTTCTCTTTTCCCTCCAGTGATACAATACGCATCATAACGACGTTGCAGGATTTCATCAATCCCTGTGTGATCGTCAGCGGTCCGTGACCGGCTCGGGCAACACACCGGATATCCCAGTCTCCGAAATGCAGTTTTCCGCCGCACTCAAAGACCTCGTTTCCGGAAATCGCGCCTTCCTCGATCGCCCCGGCTACCGTAAATGCTTTCTGTGGAGAACCCGGCTCATAGGAGTCGCTCACGCAGAAGTTTCTCCACATTTTATACCACGCCTCGGACTTCGTCTTTTCATCCATCGCCTGGATTTCCTCATCCGTATAGTAGGTGCTTAAATTGTACGGATCATTCAGATTGTAACGGGTCGTCGTATCCATCGCCAGGATCTCACCGCTGTTCGGATCCATGACGATCGCCGCCGCCAGATTACTTCCAATGCCCGCCTGCCACTCATCCAGATATTTCTGGACAATCTTCTGGATGTTGACGTCGATCGTCAACTCCAGCGTCCTTCCATTCTGCGCCGGTTTTACCGTTCGCTCGACGTTCGAATCGCCGTTTAAATAACCATACTCACGACCGCTCACACCGTTCAGGATATCATTATAATACTGTTCAACACCGCCGGATGCATTGCCATCCTTGAGGGCAAAACCAACCACATTGCATGCCAGCTCATTGTACGGATACGTTCTCTTATATTCTTCCTCGAACCATACGCCCGTGATACGCTGGTTGCCGCCTTCCTCCGTCGGCAGCGCCCGGTATTCCTTGTTCTTGTCCTTCTCATAAGTCTCAAACTTCTCTTTGTCTTCCGCTGGAAGCTGTTTCGCATAGATCACATACTGGCTGTCTTTTTTCTCCTCGATCATCGCCTGCAGCTCGTCCCGCTTGTAACCGAAGCACTCCACCAGCGCGTCCAGCGTGGCATCGAGATACTGGTAGTTCTCCTCCGTATCCAGAATCTGCTTCGGATCGATGACCAGATTGTAAACTTTCTCGCTAATCGCCAGATACGTCCCGTTCCGGTCGATAATATTGCCGCGCTTGTAGGGAATCGTGCGGCTCTCATAGTCCTGATGGCTCAGGACTATCTGATTGTACGACTCGCCCTTACTTTTTACCAGATTATAAAGCACCAGCACCAATGCAAACAAAGCCAGCATAATTACCAGGACGGTAATTGCCAGCTTTTCCTGCATATATTTCCGAAAGGTCTGTCTGCCGTTAGTGTTTTGGGATGTCCTCATACTGTCTTACATACTCGCTTTCCGTCTTGTCATATAAAAGAATCTGATCCTTATTTGCATATACCATGCCGAGCTCTTCGGTCGCCACTTTATATACATGATCCAGATCCACATACGTGTCAATCCGGGTCTGAAGTGCATCATTCTCGGACTTCAGGTTCTCCAGTTTCAACTCCAGATCCTCAATGTGGCTGATACGGGTCGTGATCGACGCCTGCTTATGCAGATAATTCATACATAAAACCAGCGTGATCAGCGCAGCGATGGTCAGCGCCAGCACATACGGTCCGTTCATGTAAAGCGCCTTTTCCTGGTTGCGGCGCACGGCGTGTTTATGCCGGTACTCCTCTCTCTCATCTCTTTCTGGTCTTATCTCCACGGTTCTCTGAACTTTTCGCACGGTATTACCGTCCACATACGTGGAGGCCGATACATGTTGTCTCCTTCTGACAGACATAACGTTCCCTCCCTGCTCTTTCGCTTTTTCTCTCTTTTATCTCCCCCGCACCTGAAACGATCTCTGTTCTGCGGTGCAGTTATGCTTTTGTTTATGATTTTTCAAATACCCGGAGCTTTGCGCTCTTGGAACGCGGGTTTTCTTCCATCTCCTGATCGGTCGGAAGAATCGGTTTTCTTGTAATCACCCTGCCGCGGCTTTTGCGTCCACAGACACAGACCGGAAAATCCGGCGGGCAGATGCATGGATTTTCATTCGTCCGGAAACGGTTCTTTACGATTCTATCTTCCAGAGAATGGAACGTAATGATCGAAAGCCGTCCGCCCGGTGCCAGGCGCTCAATCATCGTATCGATCGAATCTTCCAGCACATCCAGTTCCCGGTTTAACTCGATCCGGATCGCCTGAAACGTACGCTTTGCCGGATGACCGCCGGTCGCCCGGACCTTTGCCGGAATCGATGCCCGGATGATCTCCGTCAGCTCGCCTGTCGTCTCAATCTCTTTTTTCTGTCGTGCCTGTACGATGTGTTTTGCAATATTCTTCGCAAACCGATCCTCACCGTAGTCCCGGATGATCCGGTACAGTTCCATCTCACTGTAGGTATTGACGATGTCCTTCGCGGTCTGCTCATTTCTCTGATCCATCCGCATATCCAGCGGCGCATCGTCCTCGCGATAGGTAAATCCCCGTTCCGCTGTGTCAAGCTGGAAGGAAGAAACACCCAGATCCAGATAAATTCCATCCACCTGCGGAATCTCCAGCTCATCTAACACCTGTGCAATCCGCTCATAATTGCTCCGCACAACGGTTATCTTATCTCCAAAGGGAGCCAGACGTTCTGACGCAGCCGCAATCGCGTCCGCATCCTGATCAATCCCGATCAGGCGTCCGCCGTCTCCCAGCCGTGCCGCTACCTCGCTCGCGTGACCGCCGCCTCCCAGTGTCCCATCCACATAGATACCCTGGGGCTTTACACAGAGACTGTCAACCGTCTCATTTAATAATACTGATTTGTGATTAAATATCATATGCCAAGGCCTTCCATATTTTCTGCAATCTCTTCCATGTCATCATAGACATTCTTCTCCGCCCAGGTCGCCTTGTTCCAGATCTCGATCCGGCTTCCGACGCCGACCAGGACAACCTCCTTCTCGAGTCCTGCAAAATCCCGCAGAACCGAAGGAAGCAGGATTCGTCCCTGACGATCCACCTCACACGCCGAGGCACCTGCCAGAAAGAAACGGGAGAATTTTCTGGCATTCTGATTGGTAAGTGGGAGTGCCTGTAACTTCTCTTCGAACTTTTTCCACTCGGTGTTATCGTACACAAAAAGACAGCCATCCAACCCCTTTGTCACCACAAATTCGTCTCCAAGCTGTTCCCTGAACTTCGACGGAACGATCAAACGTCCCTTCGCATCGATTGTATGATTGTATTCTCCCATGAACATATCAATCACCCGTCATCCGATGTGTACCACTTTTGTGTCCCGAAAATCCATTTCGTTCCACTTTTCACCACTTTCTACCACTTGTTATGTTTATTTTAGTACATGCCCATCAAAATGGCAAGGTCTAAATCGAAAAAAAATCAGAAAACTCAGGCACCGGTTCTTTTTCCGAACACACGTACCTGAGTTTTCTGTACTTATCTATATTTGTTTCTATTTCCACTCTTATTTTATAGCGCCGTCTCCAGCCCTCTTTCAGTCTCCGTCTCCAGCCCGATATACTGATTTAAGAGTTTGTCAAGCTCCACACTGTAGTGATAAATTATGTCATATGCTGCCTTTGTGTCAATATTTTGATTCAGCTGCTGTCTTGCCTGTTCAATCTTTTGAACTAATTCTTCTCTCATATCCGCCATCCTATGCATTCTCCTTTTCTATTCTCTAGTGCCATTCCTCCTTACTTCACTGTCATTTTACGTCTTCCACCAGCAAAAAGCAAACTATTTCGACCGATTAAATTCGACAAAAAACGACGTTTGTTACTGTTCACACACGTGTGCCCAGCAACGGGATTTTGCCGATGCTACGCATTCCAAATCGGCAAAATCTGCTGCCGGAACTGTATCGTACGGAATTTTCAGTTCAGAAAATTCCTACCTGTGAACAGCAACCGACGTTTGCATATAACAATAGGGCAGGATCCCGAAGAATCCCACCCTACTATATAAATACATTATTCAGAATAAATCTGCTCGATCCTATTTCACGCCAAAGATAGCCATGAATGTACCTGCTGCTACGGCAGTACCGATAACACCAGCTACGTTCGGTCCCATTGCGTGCATCAGAAGGAAGTTGCTCGGATCTGCCTCAGAACCAACCTTCTGGGATACACGTGCTGCCATCGGAACTGCAGATACACCTGCGGAACCGATCAGCGGGTTTACCTTACCATGAGTTACCTTGCACATAATCTTACCGAAGATAACACCTGCTGCAGTACCCAGAGCGAATGCAATCAGACCCAGAACTACGATCTTGATGGTATCCAGGTTTAAGAAAGCCTCTGCACTGGTAGTAGCACCTACGGAAGTACCCAGGAAGATAACGACGATGTACATCAGGGCGTTGGAAGCAGTCTCTGTCAGCTGCTTAACAACACCAGACTCACGGAACAGGTTACCAAGCATAAGCATACCAACCAGCGGAGCAGTTGTCGGCAGAATCATGCAGACAACGATTGTAACAACAACCGGGAACAGAATCTTCTCCAGTTTGGATACCGGACGAAGCTGCTCCATACGGATCTCTCTCTCCTCTTTGGTGGTAAGGAGTTTCATGATCGGCGGCTGGATAATCGGAACCAGAGCCATGTAGGAGTAAGCTGCTACGGCAATCGGTCCCATCAGACCTGTCTGACCAAGTTTACCAGCCAGGAAGATAGAGGTCGGGCCGTCTGCACCACCGATGATGGAGATAGCAGCCGCAGCCTTATCGTTGAATCCCATGAAGATAGCCATGAAGTAAGCGCCGTAGATACCGAACTGAGCAGCTGCACCAAGCAGGAAGCTCTTCGGGTTAGCGATCAGCGGACCGAAGTCTGTCATCGCACCGACACCCATGAAGATGAGGGATGGTAAGATACTCCACTCATCCAGTAAATAAAAGTAATGTAAAAGTCCACCAACTCCGTTCGATGAGTCTTCAATCGATCTCATAATATCCGGATAGATATTTACAAGCAGCATACCAAAGGAAATCGGAAGAAGCAGTAACGGCTCGAATCCTTTTCCGATTGCCAGATACAGGAAAATCAGCGCTACGAAAATCATAACGATGTTTCCAAATGTCAGGTTTAAGAATGCTGTCTGCTGAAGAAGATTGGACAATGTAGTTGTTATATATTCCATATTAATTCCTCCAAACGGAATAACATATCCCGTATTTTTTCAGCCAGTTTTATAAAAATTAGATTAGTTTAATGTAGCAAGAACTGCGCCCGGTTCTACCATATCGCCTACTGCAACATTAACACTGGCAACGGTACCGTCCTGAGGAGCTACGATCTCGTTCTCCATCTTCATAGCTTCCAGAAGCAGGATAACCTGACCACGTTTTACAGCTGTGCCAGCTGCTGCCTTAATACCAAGGATCTTACCTGGCATCGGGGATGTGATGGTTACGCCGCCTGCTGCCGGTGCTGCTGCTGGAGCCGGTGCTGCTGCCGGTGCTGGAGCTGCTGCTGGAGCCGGTGCTGCTGCGCCTGCAAATCCCTCTTCTACGGTTACCTGATATGCTGTACCATTTACGGTGATAGTATAATTCTTCATTTTAAATTCCTCCAGATTTTATCGATGATTATTTACGTGTAATGGAGCGGATATTTACGCTGTCTGCCGGTACGCCGGTTGCTGCTGCGATCGCTGCAGTGATAACTGCTACCAGTTCTCCATCGTTTGCCGCATTGCCTGCTGCTGGTGCTGCGGTACGTGCCGGCGCTGCTGCCGGTGCTGCAGTCTGTACAGGTGCCGGTGCTGCTGCCGGTGCCTCTGCTCCTGCTTTTTTAGCCTTTACATTTGCCTCAATCTCGTTAACCTTCTTGAAGCTGCTGATAATTAAGCTGATGAAAATCAGTACCAGGAATACGGTACCCATACCCATCAGGGTATTTAATGCTGCCTTCTCCATCTTCTCACCGAAGCTGTAGTTTACAACAAAGGATAACTCGGTCGGTACCAGAGAAGTACCGCCGTAGCTGCTTACGCTCTCCTCAGCGGTCAGGGAGAAAGTCAAGTCTCTCTTCTCAAAGGAAGCCTGAACAACTGCTGTGTAGCTGTCATCATCGGCGCGCTCTACGGTCACGCTCTGAACCTCACCCATCTTGCCTAAATCGTCCTTAGAACTGGTCCAGGAAGAAATTGCAGACTCAATGACTGTGTTTTTCTGCTTCTCAGCCTGTTTCAGCTGTGCTGCCAGATCTTCGTCACTGTAGCTGGCGAACTGCTCCAGATAGCTCTTAGCGCCATCGCTCATGGTCTGCTCGATCTCCGGAGAAATCGGCTCTACCGCTTCTTCAGAAGCGCTACCACAGGCGGACAGAGCGAAAAAGCAGACTGCCATGCAAAGTACAAGCAGCATTCTTTTCATATTCTGTTTCATAAATGTGTCACCTCGTAATTAGATCGTTCCATGCTTTGACGGACGTCCCTCTTTCTTCGTGAATCATATCCTGACAGCATCCATGTTTCTTTCATGGCGCCATCCGTGATACTTCCCACCTATCTGTGTTTGCAGGTGTTTTTGCAAAATTTCCAGAGCTTGTCATCCACTCCGGGAATTCTCCATCTGACACGCTGCGGCAGCAGAGGATTGTACACTCTCCTCTGCATACATAAATGGCATGCACTTCCGTCTATGCGAATCCGACTTTAATAGCCATGCATACATAAACATCTGTACCACTGACTTGTTATTCGATTCTCACATAAGCGCTGTCCGGTGCCTGACTGATGACAAACACTGCCCTCATCCCTGTTTCCGGAAATGATTCCGGCAGCCAGCCGCACTGACATCCCTTTTTTAGCACTACAACTCCGCCGACGGTTCTGATTATATAATCATTATACAATATGTAAAAACACGCTGCTTCCATGCAGTACTAAATCCGGAATCTGCATTCTCCGACCTTTCCCTGCCTGCGTCTTAGCGCAGCTGTCTGCCTGCGAACCACTGCTTTCACAGTTTCCTGCTGACAAACGCCCCCGCTTTCGCACTACTTCTGTGCCCGCCATCCCGATTCTGCGCTTTTGCCGATATAACGCATACCGAGGCTCTTCCTAATTTGCAGCCAGAAGAGCCTCGCATCTTTCGTCAAATCCGCACCGGAACAGCCGCAGCTTATCTTGCACATACAGTTGATATAGCAGTTTGAAACGTCATGTTATGCCAGATTACTTATGCTGGTTTCCTCCATCCCATAAGCAAGTCCATTTTTTTGCCTGTTTAACATTGTATAATGAGGTCGGCAAAAAAGCAAGTTATTTCCGTTCGAATTTGTTTACTTTTTCATTTTTTTAACTGAATCAGCTCCAATATCTGGGTACTGGTTCAAATCATATTTATATTATACCCCTGCCGGACCGGACGGCTGCACCGGTGACTGGCTTCCGGTTATCGGAGTCTGTCCATCCGTCGAACCGCCATTTCCCGCCGCATTCTCCTCCGGCAGAACTACCGTGCAGCTTCCGTCTGCCGCTGCCTGCCAGGTATTTCCATCCATCTCGAACGTAATACCTGCATACATCGCGCCGCTGGCATCCAGGTAATATTTCTTACCGCCAAGATCCAGCCAGCCGGTCCGCATCACGCCGGACTCATTCATGTAATACCACTTTCCGCCGACTACCTGCCAGCCCGTCGTCATGGCGCCGGAGCCGTCAAAGTAATACCAGCTTCCGCCCAGGTTCTGCCAGCCCGCCTGCATCGCGCCGGATGCGTTCAGATAATATTTCTTGCCGCCTGTCTCCAGCCAGCCGGTCTGCATCAGACCATTGTCCGCCATGAAATACCAGCTTCCATCGACCGCACGCCAGCCCGTCGCCTGTTCGCCAGATGCGTCAAAGTAACGCCAGCCGCCGTCCAGCGTCTTCCAGCCGGTAATCATATGACCGTCCGCCTCCAGATAATACTTTTTGCCCGAAAGCTCCAGCCATCCTTTAGACGGATTGCCCGCCGCATTCATATAGTACCAATTCTGACCATCGTTGATCCACGCCGCTTTCTGCATCACATGGTTCTGATAATAGTAACGGTTCCCCGCGATCGTCCGCCAGGTATTGCCCGGAATGATCTGCGTATAATCTTTATACAGATAATCAATATCCACATTGCCGTTCACGCCCTTGACCGAACCGGTGTTGGACGCCTGCCACATCGAGGTCTTTGAATATGTATACTTCTGCTGGTATTTTGCCACCCATATATCATACGAAATCTTCGACATATCGATCTTATTGGCAATCCAGTATTCATTTGCATAGACCATCGGATAATATCCTGCATCCTGAATCCGCTTACAGAACGCGTTGATCACATCGCTGACCTGAGACTGCGTCAGGGTTCCCAGCGTATTAGCATCCTCGGCATCAAAGACAACCGGGAAGGAGATAGGATAATCCTTGATAAGATTCAGGACAAAATCCGCCTCCTGCTGCGCCATTTCGACCGAAGTCGCATACGAATAAATGTACGCGCCCAGCCGCAGCCCTGCCTGGCTCGCATTTGCCGCGTTCATAGCGAAAAACGGATCCACATTACCGCGGAACCGGGTTGCCAGCATCGCAAACTGTACATTATCCGATGCCACCTGGCTCCAATTTACATTCTGCTGCCAGTAAGACACATCCACGCCGCGCGCAATCGCACCGATCCCCTCATTCTCCGTCACCCGGTACACGCCAAGCCCCGATGTGACCGCGCTCACACCTCCATTGGAAACAGAAGTCGAACCGCCAGAGCTGCCTGTACTTCCCGAATTGGAGCTGCCCGAACCGCCGCCCGGCCCCGCATTCGAGGATGACGATGTAAGAGAAGAATCTCCCGCCGGTCCTGCCAGCGCTGTCATCGGCTGAAAGCACAGCGCTGCTGCCAGCATGCCAGCCGCTGCCCGTGAAAGCACACGCGCGCGCCCCATCCTTTTTTTGTTCATTCTATTCCGATTCATGCCAAAAAACCTCCTTGATTATCCTTTTATACCTGTTGTCTGTTCACCATTTATATACATTTCCCCGCCTGATCCGGCGGGGGCATATGCGAAACAAATATGGTTCATCCACACACTGTGTAACCAACAGCAGAACATTTCCTATTATAACCTAGTTTAACAGATACTCCCCATCCACTTCAATAGAGAAACTTTAAATAAAATCTGTCAAATTTATTACAGAATGCTTCCCTTTCTGCTAAAAGAATGAAGCCGTCCATGCCAAAAACAGGATTTTCAAGCAGAAAAACACAATAATGCCGGAACAAAGCTTTCCCCCGTTCCGGCATTTCATTTTTGCATATTCAGTTTTCCGAAAAATTCCACTTTTCTTTATTCCTGCAAAGGAACCTCTGTTCTCCTGAAAGATTTTTTCCTATTTCCGATTCCGGTTCATCAGGCGGATAATGTACAGAAACAGGTTGATAAAATCGAGATACAGCTGCAGCGCTGAGAATACCGATGCTTTCTGAAGCAGCTCCGGATCCGCAGAGAAAATCTGGTAATTATCCCGGATCTTGGTTGTATCATAAGCGGTAAAGCCTAAGAATACCACGATACCGGCATAGCAGAGCACTGTCTCAAAGCTGCCTAGATTTAAAAACATTGAAAGCAGACCAAAGAGAATCAGAAACAGCAGTCCGCCAACAAGCAGTGGACGGATTCCGCTCAAGTCCAGCTTGAAGATCAGGCTGACACCCGCCATCATTCCGAAGAACAGCGCGGTCGCTGCAAATACAAACACCATCTCCACAACACCGAAGATCAGGAAATACATCGAGAAAACGACGCCGTTTAAAGCTGCATAGAATAGAAACAGCCCTCTCGCCGCTCCCACCGATAACTTGTGAATCCGGGCACTCAGCCAGATCACCGTCAAAAGCTCCAGTCCCGTCAATGCGAGGGTCGCATACGGAACCTGAAATACATACAAAATCGCTCCCGTCACGTATCCGGCTAATGCGATGCCAAATGTCACAAGAAGCCCTGCAAACATCCATAAATATGTCTTCGCCACATACTGTCCCAGTGTCTCATGGCGTTCCCCCGCCATCTGCCAGGACTCATTCATTGGTTCATAGCCCATAATTCTGCCTCTCTTTCTGACCAGCGGCAAGTGCCTCTGCCCTCTGTTTCGAATCTCCGTTTTATCTGCCGCTTGCGCGGCATCCATCCAGGAAGAAACACTGTCACCTATCTTTTGTAACATAAGAATATCACACTTTCTGAAAAAAATCCAGTACCACCCCGTTTTGTCAATCATTTTCGAAACCATGCATAACTATTTACAGGTTATGAAGCTCCCGCCTCTTTTTCTTCCACGGAAGCGGCACATTCCATTTTTTCAGCGCACTGAAAAAATAATAATAAATATTAAAGAGAACCGTTGTGATCGTCCAGGTCAGCGGATAGCTGAATACCACTGTCAGGATATCCGGGCGGATCGGAACAGCGATCAGGATCCAGACAACCCGCAGGACGCACACGCCCAGCGCCGTCATAATCATCGGAATCCAGCAGTCTCCCACACCGCGCAGTGCGCCGGAATAAATCTCAATACAGAGGTATGTCACAAATGCCGGCACCAGGAAGTGAAGAATCTTCATGCCGATCGCGATTACCTCCGCATCCGTTGTGAACAACAGATAAATATAGCCGCCCGTCAGATACAGGATCGTGCTCAGCCCCACCGTGATAATACAGGAAATTCCCAGGCAGACGTACACGCTGCGTTTCACACGGTCCAGCCGCCCCGCGCCGTAATTTTGTCCGACAAAGGTCGTGATGGAGATCCCAAGCGCATTAATGATCATCCAGTAAGTGCTGTCGATCTTTCCATATGCAGCCCACGCCGCCACCGTGTCTGTTCCCAGTGCATTGACGCTGCTCTGGATCACGAGGTTGGAAAAGGAATACATAACCGACTGGAGTCCAGCCGGAAACCCAATCCGGATGATCCGCACCAGAATCACCGGTGTGATCCGCGTTTTCCGGATCTCAAACCGGTACGAGCCATCCGCACGCATCAGCGTTCCCAATACCAGACACGCGCTGACCACCTGAGAAAGGATCGTCGCCACCGCCGCACCACGCACGCCCATCCGAAGTCCTACTACAAACAACAGATCGAGCGCAATGTTTGTAAAACAGCTGATCACAAGGAAATAGAACGGTCTTTTGGAATCACCGATCGCCCGCAGGATTCCGGCCCCCATATTATATAAGAGGTTCGCCGTGATTCCGACAAAATAAATGTGCAGATACCCGCTTGCATTGTCCATGATATCCTCCGGCGTCCCCATCAGGCGAAGCGCCGTGTCAGAAAAAAGGAGTCCGCCAACCGTCATGAGGATACCGCACAGCAGCGAAAAGGCAATCGCCGTGTGGACTGCCTCGCTGACCCGCTGACCGCGTCCCGCCCCGTAAAACTGGGCGATGATAACTGTCGCACCCGAAGAAAGTCCTACAAAAAAGCCAACCAGCAGGTTCGTAAGCATCGATGTGCTTCCGCCGACCGCCGCCAGCGCTTCCTTTCCGACAAAACGGCCTACTACCACCGCATCTGCCGTATTATAGAGCTGCTGAAAAAAAGTTCCAAATAAAATAGGGAAGAAAAATAGCAGAAGCTGTTTCCAGATCACTCCCTCTGTGATCGCATTTGCCCGACCAGTCCCCCCGGTTTGTCTGACTCCCTCTTCCCGTCTGGTATCTTTCATCCAATCCACCCCCTCTTATGTTCTTTGTCTCTGTTTCCTGTATGCATCCTGCTCACAGATATTTCACCTATAGGAATTCATATGTCTTTTCGTTATTCTTCTCCCGCAAATCCCATTTCCAACTCAATTCAGCTCCGCAATCCGCGAGATCCCCACATAGATATGAGAAATCTTGTACCAGGTAGCAAAATCGACCACGCCCGTCTGCGGAAGTCCAAACACCGACTGGAACGCCCGCACGGATGCCTCCGTCCCCGAACCGTAGATCCCGTCCGGTGTGACCCGCGGGATCGCTGTATACACAGTTGCCACCGCATCAAGCTGCTGCTGCAGCTGCCGCACCTTATCGCCGCTGGAACCCACCTTAAGCGGTTCCCCCGGATAGGAGATCGGGATTCCTGATATCTGTTCCGCAGTGTTGATGTAAATACTATTTCCATAGAAGCGCCGCAATATCTCGATCGCGCTGTATCCCTGTTCTCCCAGACTGCAGGAACCCCACTGGGTCATCCAGCCCGGGCAGGACACCCGCCGCCCGTCGCAGTACTGTGTCAGAATCGGCTGCCGCACACCGGGGCGGGACAGATAGTTGTCAAAAATGTCATCCACCACCTCTGAGATCGGCTCAAAAATATCGCGCCCGTAAATCCATTTGTGATCGAATGCCGTTGAGGATGTAATCGTAAAATCGTAGCCCTGGTTCCGATACCACTCCGTATACACCCGGTTCAACGTAAACGACATGATCGCCAGCACATTAGCGACGATTGTGCTGCGCGGCCAGGTCGCATAAATCTCGCTCGATGCCACGTTCTTGATATAATCCCGGTATGCCACATAGTAATCTTTTGCGGACGCATTCGTCGGTGCACCGTCATGCACGACGATCGTCTGGGGCACCACCACGCGGCTCAGCACGATCTCTCCGCTCTCCTGCGCTGGTTTTACCTCATCCTCGGCAATCTTGGGCGGATAGGAACCATATAAGGTATGGTCCGGAATCTGGATATTCTCCTCCGCTCCGGTCTGAGCTGGAAGCGGAATCATCCGGATCGGCTGGACTGCCAGCACGCCCGCCAGCACCTCCGTTCCCTTTACCTTCACCGACTCATAGCCCTCTGCCCTCACTTCCACCGTATAATCCGCATACGGCTTTTCCCGGTTCTGTTCTTCCAGTGAAAGCGACACAGGAGGCGCTGCTACCGCAATCTCCTCTGTCTGCCCGGATAAATTGGTTCTAAGCACTTCCTGCGTCTGTCCTGAATTGCCATAGCTGACCGAAACCTCTGCTCCCTCAATCGGGAAATTGTTTTCACGGTTTACCACATCGATCCGCAGATAGCCGTCCTGCATTCCAGTTGTCTCACAGATTCGAACACGGTCGAACAAATGATAGCGCATACACGCAGCCTCACATTTATTTTACATGGTCATTTACAGTTTATATCCGGCATCTTTTATCTATGCCGGTTTTTAACCGCTTTTTAATGTTTTACTGCCGTATCTTCCTTGTTCTCCTCCTCTAAATCGCTCGCGTCGCCTCTGTCAGCCATGCTTTCTCTTCCTCCGTCATATACGGAGACAGCTTCTTAAACACGCCCTTGTGGTACGCGTTCAAAAGCTCGCGGTCGCGCGCTTCCATCAGCGATACATCGATCGTGTCCAGATCAATCGGAACCCAGGTCAGATTTTCAAATTTCATGAACTGACCAAATTCATTCTTCACATCTTTCACACAGAGCATCAGATTCTCCGTCCGGATGCCAAATTTTCCTTCCAGATAAAGCCCCGGCTCATCAGAGGTAACCATGCCTTCCTCCAGAACCGCATTTTCAGCGGGCGATGTGAGCAGCCTCCATCGGATGGAATTCGGGCGCTCATGCACACAGCCCAGATAGCCGACACCATGCCCTGTTCCATGGTTGAAATCCAGGCCGTTTCTCCACAGGAGTTCGCGCGCAATATAGTCCAGGTTGATACCGCGGCAGCCATACATAAACTTCGCATCCAGCAGACGCAGCATCGAGCACGCCACCAGCGTACAGCAGCGTTTTTCTTCCTGCGTGATCGGTCCGACCGCGATGGTACGCGTCACATCCGTCGTTCCCTCATAATACTGTCCGCCGGAATCGACCAGATACAGCCCCTTCTTCGGTACACTACTCTTCTCTGTCTCAGACGCCGTATAATGGCACATCGCCGCGTTCGGTCCCCACGCAGAGATCGTCGTAAAGCTCATATCCAGGCAGTTTTTTTGTTCCAGGCGCAGCTTATCCAGATATTCCCCTGCGGTCCACTCGTCCAGTCCTTTTTCGCCTGCATGTTCCTTCACCCAGCGCAGGAAACGGGTCAATACCAGACCGTCCTGCACATGCACACGGCGCATATTTTCCTGTTCCACTGGATTTTTGACTGCTTTTGCCGCTGCCGTCGGATTCATCGCCTCGATCACTTTCACGCTCGCATCCAGGCACCGGAACAGACGGTAATTGATCTTCGACTTTTCCAATAAAACTCGCTCATAGCGGAATGCGGATGCAATCTGGTATACCGCCTCATATGGCATGATCCGAACGCCCAGTCCATGCAGATAGGCACGTACTTCCTCGTTCAGCGTCTTCTCATGAATAAAGAGGAATAATTCCTGTTTTGTCACAATCAAGTAGGACAATACAACCGGCGTATGTACAATATCATCGCCCCGGATATTTAAAAGCCACGCGATATCATCAAGACTCGTCAGCAGATGCACCGTCGCCTGACGCTTTTTCATCTCCCCGCGCAGATCTGCAATCTTCTCCTCCGCCGGTTTTCCCGCATACTTCTCTTCCAGAATCCAGACCGGGTTCATCGGAAGCGCCGGGCGGTCGTCCCAGATGCTTCCAACCAGATCCTCACCCTCCGAAATGCGTACCTTTTTCCCGGACAGTGCTTTCGCGATGCGCTCGCCCTCGGCCGTATCGACCACTCTGCCGTCAAAACCCAGAACACCCTGTTCCGGCATATGTTTTTTCAAAAATTCCAGCGTCGTCGGCACGCCCTCCTGACCGGAGCGGTAAAGTTCCACCCCGCTGCCGGAAAGCTCTGCTGCCGCCTGCACAAAATATCTACCATCCGTCCAGAGACCTGCGTCCTCCATCGTAATGACCGCCGTTCCCGCCGAACCGGTAAAGCCTGTCATATATTTCCGGCATTTGAAATACCCGCTCACGTATTCCGAGCCATGGAAATCCGATGTCGGAATCAGATATGCGTCCATTCCACGCTCCGCCATCTTCTCGCGAAGCTGTTCAATTCTCGCCCGAACCTCACGTCCCATTTTTCTGCCTCCTGTTGTTTCTCTATTATCCATTTTTCAACGCATCTTTGATCGCCTCCGTGATCGCCTCACTGTACGTCGGATGCGCGCGCATCGCCGTCGAGAGCTGATATGCCGTAAGACCGTTGGCGATCGCCGTTGCCATCTCTCCGATCATGTCCGTCGCACGCGCACACATGATCTGCGCCCCGATCAGCGTGTTGGTATACGCCTCAAAAATCAGGCGCACAAAACCGCGGCTGTTTCTCGCCAGAAGCGCTTTTCCATTTTCCGTCATATATGCCACACCGCACTTGATCTTCATATTATAAAGGCGGGCGTCATTTTCCGTAAATCCAACCGCCGCAATCTCCGGCTCCGTATAAATACAGGTCGGCACAACCGGAAGCACGACATACATACCGTTCGGCACGACCGAAAGCTGCATCCGGTGTCCGCGTCCCGCCAGGTTTTCGACCAGATAAGCCGCATGGGACGCTGCCACATGGGCAAGACGTTTCCGCGCCACGGTATCGCCGATCGCATAGACATTTTCCTGCGTCGTGCGGTAGGTTCCCTTAATGAGCGGACGCCCATTTTCCAGCTGTACCTGACAATCGTCCGCCAGAACCTTCGACATATTCGGGCGTCTGCCGACTGCCACCAGCACGCGGTCCGCCGGGCTTTCCTTCCAGCCGCGCTCACAACGGTAATTGACCGACACCGTGTCGTTGCCGCGATCCTTGATCTCCATGACCTGTACATTGCAGTGGACTTCAATACCCTTAGAACGCAGATTTGCTTCCATCTGCTCGGAAATCATCGGATCCATCGACTCCAGCAGACGGTTTGCCTGCTCCAAAAGCGTCACGCGGGAACCGAGCGCCGCGAAGATCGTCGCGATCTCCACACCGATGACACCGCCGCCGATGACCGTCAGACAGTCAAAATTCCAGTCATCCATCCGCAGAATATCACGGCTTGTCATAACCTGCGGCAGATCAATTCCCGGGATATCCGGAATCACAGGGCTGGAACCAGTTGCCAGAATCACATTTTTTCCTTTCAGCGTCAATGCGCCTTTGGAGGTCGTCACACGCACCACATTATCCGCATGCAGGCGCGCATCGCCGTGAATCATCTCCACCTCCGCTTTTTCTAACATTCCCTGAATCATTGAGCGGAATGATTCCACGGACTCATTTTTATAAATCTGCATCTGCCGCCAGTCAAAACTGACCTTCTCCGCCACGATGCCAAACCGGAATGCTTTCAGCATATCCCGGTAGACTGCCGTCGCCTGCAGAAGCGCCTTGGCAGGAATACAGCCGGTATTGACGCATGAGCCGCCCAGCGCTTTTTTCTCGATCAGGACTGCATCCATCCCCATCGCTGCCGCACGCAGCGCTGCCGTATATCCCGCCGGTCCCGCACCGATAATAATTAAATCATAGATATGATCCGCCATATAAATATCCTATCCTCTCATTCTATGGGCTTCCCATTACATAAAAAGAATGTGCCTTTTTGTGTAATAGGGAATTCTAATGAATTTCTTATTACACAAAAAACTGCCGCAGAAAATCACTTTCCCGGGCAGCTTTTCATCAATTTTATTTTTACAGCAGATGAATGTTGTGAGCCTCTGCCTCTGCGCGCACACCGTCCGGCCAGATCGACGCCTGCACCTCTCCGATATGTGCTTTCCGCAGGAAGAACATACAGATACGGGACTGACCGATACCGCCGCCGACTGTATACGGAAGCTCTCCCTCCAGAACTGCTTTCTGGAATGGCAGCTCCGCGCGTTCCTCACATCCCGCCTTTACCAGCTGCTCTTTCAGGGAATCCTCATCAACACGGATACCCATGGAAGAAAGCTCCAGTCCGATATCCAGAACTGGATAATATACCAGAATATCGCCGTTTAATTTCCAGTCATCATAGTCCGGAGCACGACCATCGTGCTTCTCACCGGATTTCATCTTGTCACCAATCTGCTCAATAAATACCGCACCATGCAGCTTCGCAATCTTGTACTCGCGCTCCTTCGGTGTGCAATCCGGATACATATCTTCCAGCTCCTGGGTCGTCACAAATGTGATATTTTCCGGAAGATAACGTCCAATGTACTCATACTCATATGCCATATAGTCCTCGGTCACTTTCAGTGCCTTGTAAACCGAACGGACAATGGATTCCAGTGTCTCACGGGTACGATCTTTTTTACTGATGATCTTCTCCCAGTCCCACTGATCCACATAAATGGAATGGATGTTGTCTGTATCCTCATCACGACGGATCGCGCTCATGTCGGTGTAAAGGCCTTCACCTTCCTGAAATCCGTACTCTTTTAATGCCTGACGTTTCCATTTGGCGAGAGAATGTACAATCTCAGCCTTCCGATCTTTCTGCTCCAGAATTCCAAAGGACACCGGGCGCTCTACGCCGTTTAAGTTATCGTTCAGACCAGATTCCGGCAGTACAAAAAGCGGTGCGGACACACGGGTCAGATTGAGCTGTTTTGCCAGTTCTCTCTGAAAAAAGTCCTTGATTTCCTTGATAGCAACCTGTGTTTCTCTCAAATCCAATACCGGTTTATAACCAGCCGGAGTAATTAAATGTTCCATCTGTTACATCCTCTCTTTTTTCCCGGTGCGTGTCCGGTTCCCTGCCGCACTGCCGATTTCTGCAGCCGCAGTTCATCCTTTTAGTCAAAGCTTGCAGGCACGCGCCTTTTAAGTCATTTCTTGTTATTGTACTGCATGGAATTTCTACTCAAAGAAACTCACCTGTGGACAATAACCGTTTGGTAGCTATTATATCATTTATATAGGAAAATGGGAACAGGTAAAATAGGAAAATAACTTCTTTAAAATAAATGAAGGTGTTCGCACGCTTTATAAATTCCATCTTCCCCGATCGGTGCCGTCACGTAATCGGCTACTTTTTTAAGCGCATCCACTGCATTTCCCATCGCCACGCCGATGCCGGCTTCCTGCACAACCTCAATATCATTCATGCTGTCGCCAAATGCCACTGTATCGGAGAGATCTTCTTTTTCTCCAAAATACACCGCCAGCCTGCGGAGTCCGTCCGCCTTGGAATTGCCTTTCTCGACCACATCCGCGCCATGTCCGCTCGCAAACATCGGCAATTTCAGGGTCGGAAATTCCCGTTCCATCTCCTTCACCTGTTCACGGCTGCCGACAAACGCCAGTGTCCGGACCGGCATCGTGAGCATCTTCCACGGATTCTGGAACTGCCGCCCGCAGCTTCCCCAGAAGCGAATATCATTAGCCGCAATGATCTCCGGATGGATATAGTAATCTTCATCCCCCACCGTCATGCCGATTCCGAAGCCCTTTTCATCGCAGAAACTCAGCACCCGGCGCAGGAGTTCCGGATCAAAGATGTGCTCAAACAGCAGCTTATCTCCCACTGTGATCTTCGTCCCGTTCATATGTACAATCGCATCCGGACGGACGATGTCCCGGTACGATGTACTGTAATAATTATCCATATCGCGCCCCGTTGCCAGCACAATCTTGTACTTCGGGCGTAGCTTTTCAATCGCCTCCAGCGCACTCGGTGTGATCTGATCCGTCCGGTGGTCTAAGAGGGTCATGTCGAGGTCAAAACTTATCATGATGTTCTCCTTGGGGTTGGTTACTACAAAAGGTCACAGCCGAAGACTCTGCTATGACCTTTTCTTTTAATTATCCACGTTTTCATCATACCATTTTTCAAATTTGGAGTCAATATTTGGAAAATATTCATTCTATTGATCCATTCCATTGATTCATAAAATTCCACTCAACCATCAAAATTACATCAAAAAACAAACATCCGGCAGCGAAAATTTAGAAGTCATAGTTGATTTTTGATGTAATTTTGATATAATGATATGCATATGATGTTGGGGGCAAAAGCTTTTGACCCCTCTGATACCGAATTGCTCTGCACTGCGTGCTCCCGCAATTCTCAAAAACATTCGCAATTCGCTCATTTTTCTTTGAAAAATGGCTACTTACTCATGTTTTTGGCGGGTCCCAAGGTCAAAAATTCTCCTGCAAGCAAGCTTGCGTCGAACTTCTGACCTTTTGACCCTGGTATCATGCATATAATATTTCAACAAATGGCGGTATATGTCAGCTGAACATTTGGCAAAGTACAGCTATGATTTATTTTCGGGGTATGGCGTAGCTTGGTAGCGCGCTCGGCTGGGGGCCGAGAGGTCGCAGGTTCAAATCCTGTTGCCCCGATTTTTAGCGTATTCTTAGAGTTCTTAATAATGAAGGGAAGAAAGCCGGGCAGCTCTCACCGCCCGGCTTTCTTCCTCTCAGTTCACACCCCATGCAAGCTGAATCTCCATCTCTAATTTCCGCAGCCACAGCCGCCATTATTACTGCAGCCGCAGCCAGACTGGCTGTCTCTTCCTGCATCGTAGCCATCCCGGTAGCCGATGGCATAACCATCGTTGAAACCTCTCCGATAGGAATTTCTTCCATTATTTCCACAGCTATTCCAGCCCCATCCATTGTTTCCGCAGCCGCCGCATCCTCCGCAGTGTCCACAACCATTACCCCAAGACCAACACATATGATAATCTCCTTTTCATTTTTCATTGATACTATATCATATGCCTGTCAACGCAAAGTGTGTCCCACTTCCCCGGAAGCCACACTGTCAGCCGTTTCAAGCATCTGTCCCAAAACAAGCCACCAGCCATTTTCTCTGCATCATGGCAGCAAAAATGGGCGCATGCCAGACACATCACGCCCACTTTTATCTACTTACACCCGGAAGTTCCGGCTCTTAAACACATACACATGTGCGAACAGTGTCACCAGCACAACTGCCGCCAGCACCAGATCGCCCGTACCGCCGCCCAGATGAAACGCCATGCCAAACAGCGACAGCGTATCAATCGCAAACAGCCATTTTTCAACCGCATACACCTTTTTCAGGTTATATTTCTTCGGATCGATCGAATCCGATATAAAAATCAGGAAATCTTTGCCGCAGAACAAATCAATTGTCTCTGCCAGTCCCAGACATCCCGTCAAAAAGAACAGTATATCCATCCGCATTCTCCTTCCCTAGAACCGCTTCCAGGTTTCCCTTGAAAACAGCAGAAGTACCGGGAAAATCTCCAGACGTCCTGCCAGCATATCAAAAATCAGAACCACTTTTGAGAAATTACTGAAAAATCCAAAGTTTCCGGTCGGTCCGACCAGCGCCAGACCCGGTCCGATATTATTAAACGTAGCCGTAACCGCCGTAAAATTCGTCACCAGATCGTATTCATCCAGAGAAATCAGCAGAACAGATACCGTAAAAATGAGCACATACGCAACCATAAACACATTCGTCGAGCGCACAACCTCATGCTCCACGATCTTTCCATCCATTTTGATCTTCTCCACTGCACTCGGGTGCAGGTACTGTTTCAGTTCCTTTTTTACCGATTTAAGCAGAATCAAAACACGCGACACCTTGATACCGCCTCCGGTACTGCCCGCGCAGGCGCCGATAAACATCAAAAGTACCATAATCGTTCTTGAAAGCTGCGGCCATTTATCAAAATCCACCGTGGCATAACCGGTCGTCGTGATAATCGAACCGACCTGGAATGCCGCATCCTGGAATGCCTGCAGTGCATTGCCGCAGAGTGCTACCGTATTGACTGTAATGATGCCAATCGCCGATGCAATGATTAGAAAATATGCCCGGACCTCCTGCATTTTAAAGGCCTGTCCCATCTTCCGCATCAGCAGAAAGAAGTAAAAGTTAAAGTTCACTCCGAACAGAATCATAAACACCGTCACGACATTTTTCTGAAATGCCGTGTAGCTCGCCAGACTATCATTCCGGATTGCAAAACCACCCGTACCTGCTGTTCCGACCGTGATCGTGATCGCGTCGAAAATCGGCATTTTCCCAAGAATCAGAATCACAGCCTCAAGAATCGTCATTCCCAGATAAATCTGGTATAACAGCTTCGCCGTCATCTGAACCTTCGGAACGAGACGGCTCACGATCGGTCCTGGGCTCTCCGCCTTCATCAAATTCATATGGGAACCGCCCACCATCGGCAGGACACTCAGAAGGAATACCAGAACGCCCATACCGCCGATCCAGTGCGTAAAACTCCGCCAGAATAATAAGCATTTCGGCAGCTGCTCCACATTGCTCAGAATACTTGCACCGGTCGTCGTAAAGCCCGATACCGTCTCAAACAAGGCATCGATCGGATTTGGAATATAGCCGCTTAATACAAACGGCACTGCTCCCATCACACTGAGTAAAACCCAGCTTAGAGAAACCGCCACAAAGCTCTCCGCCACATAAAAGATCTGATTTTTCGGTTTCCGGCGTACCAGAAGCATACCAACCATCAGGCATACTGCCATCGTTGCCAGAAAACACCATACCTCCGACTCACGGTAAATCAGCGCCACTGCCGTCGGAAGCACCATAAAAGCCGCCTCAAAATTCAGGATCCAGCCTATGATATAAAATACAATCGAATAATTCATCTATGCCGCCTACTTTCTCAGGATGTCGCGGATATCCCGCAGACCTTTCTGACTCGTCAGGACGATCACTGTATCGCCCTGCTGGATGCAGTCCTGTCCACGCGCGATCTTGATATTACCGCCGCGGTTAATGCATCCGATCAGCAGGTTGTTCTTGAGATTCAGATTCATCAGCGGAATGCCCGTCACTTCCGACTCCTCGCGGATCACAAACTCCAGCGCTTCCGCCCGGCTGTCGAGAATATGGTACAACGTCTCCACATTGCTACCGATGGTATTCTGCATCGCGCGCACATACTGTAAAATGTAGTCCGCCGTAATGTATTTCGGATAAATCAGACTTCCCAGATCCAGCTTGCTGATCAGCTCGTCAAAGGCGATCCGGTTAACCTTCGTCACCAGCTTCGCGCTGGAATTTTCCTTCGCATACAGCGCAAGGAATACATTTTCCTCATCCATATTCGTCAGAGTGACAAATGCCTCCGCCGTCATCAGCCCCTCTTCCAGAAGAAGCTGCCGATCCGTTCCGTCGCCGTTGAGGATCAACGCATCGTCCAGAAGTTCTGTCAGAACCTCGCAGCGCGCTTTATCCTTCTCCACAATTTTAACCCGGATCTTCATCGCCGCCAAAAGTTTTGCCAGATAATAAGCAATCGTACCGCCTCCGACAATCAACGTATTTCTGACCTGGTTTGTCTGAATGCCGATCTTGCGGAAAAATTCTGCCGAATTTGCCGGGGAGGCGATAATCGACACCATATCCCCGTTTTTGATCACAAATTTACCATCCGGGATCGCCACCTCATCGCCGCGCTCAACACCGCCGATCAGGACATCGCAGCGGAATTGGCTATCAATATCCATGACCGAAAGCCCGTCCAGCTTAAACTCCGGTTTTACCTTAAATTTCAGAAGCTCTACCTTTCCCTTGGCAAATGGATCGATCTTGATCGCTGACGGGAAGCGCAGAATTCTCGAAATCTCCGTCGCCGCCGCATATTCCGGGTTGATAATCATGGAAATTCCCAGCTGCTGCTTGATAAAGGTAAGCTCGTTGCTGTAAATCGGATTCCGCACACGCGCAATCGTGTGGCAATGTCCCACTTTTCTCGCAATCAGGCAGCAGAGAAGGTTCATCTCATCCGACCCTGTCACGGCAATCAGCATGTCCGCCGTCTGCACACCTGCCTCGATCTGCATGGAAATGCTGGCACCATTTCCCACCAGCTTGATCGCATCAATATCATCTGACACCCGCTGCATTCGCTCCGCAGACGTATCGATCATCACCACATTGTGATCCTCCCGGACAAGCTGCTCCGCCAGCGTCGTACCAACCTTGCCGCATCCGATAATGATTATATCCATAGTTTCCTCCGTTATTTTCTGCTTATCCGCCATACCGATACAGAAAATCTCTATTTTATATACAAAATAAAAAATGTGCCTTAACACTTTCCTATGACGGAAAAAGGGTGCCTGAAAACCGCGCCCTAATCCATACCGAATTATTATAACACCTTCTGCGAGTTTTTGAAATATAAATTGTGTTAAGAGGGCATTTTGTGGGCGTTTTGAATATATTTGTCTCTTTCGATCCCAAAAGTGCCTACCCGTGTACAGTAACTTTCCTCCCTTTTTGGCAAGATAAATTTCTTGACTTTTTCAGAAAAAACAGTATACTTAATATATATTTGCAGATATGGTTCATCGGTAGAACGCTAGCTTCCCAAGCTGGAAAGGCGGGTTCGATTCCCGTTATCTGCTTTTTTTGATGGATGCGGAAACCCTTGTAAATGCTGGATTTTTCCTTTATTTACAAGGGTTTCTGGTGTTTTTGGAGCATCTACCACGAAAGCATATTTCAGTATAAAGAACCCCTTTTTCTGGGCAAATATCACACGAAATATCACACGAAAAAAGGGCTGTTTTCCCTTTATTTTCAAGGAATGACAGCCCCTTATTATGCGCTTATATTGTGTTTTTCATCATATTTTATCGTATATGTCCGTCCTCTGCTATCCGATCTGCGGTAATCATCCAGCCATCCGAATCAAACGCATACGCCTGCCCGTCAATCTGGCAGACTGCATCGTGCCGGTAGGTGTACCCACTCAGCAGATACCACCAGCGCCCGTCCTGGCACACCCAGCCAGTAAGATACTTGCCAGACACCCAGCCGTCCGCGGTCTGGATCCACGGTGCTCCGCTGACAAAACACTTCCGGATCGGCTGCACCTGCTGATCCTTACTGTATCGCTTGCCAGAGTCAGCACCTGCCGGAGCTGTCCGGATGATGAGCGAGGATGCAGTGACGCTCAAGCCGTGTGCGCCGCTCTTGATGTCCTTGAGATCCGCCGCTCCGGCATCGCTGTCGGCTTTGACTGGCGCTACATCCATTTTAGGCCAGGTCTTTTTAAACGCCTCAAAGGTGCCGTAACGCTGTTTAAGAATGTTGGTGGCGCTGCCCCAGTCCGGCAGATAAAGATGTGGCTTGTCTACGATGCTACGCCAGTCTCCGCCCCAGGCAAGTCCTAAAGCTTTTGCCAGCTCTGCGGCCTTTTTAAACATACCTGTGCTGTCATTGTAGGCATCGTCTGACATGCTGCCATCGCCGTCCACATCCATCTTAAGATAAAAATCAAAGGCAATCCCCCACTGATGCTGACTGCTATAGCTACTGCCTTTGGCATTGGTTACAATGTTGCCAGGCTTGGTACGTCCTTGCGCGTACAGAGCGTCCTGCTCCGCCACCGTCCGCAGTGTCTCTCCGATGGCTACTGTGATACCCTCGGTCGCACAGGCTTTGATCCAGGCGGACGCAATGCGCTGGAGACGTGGATGACATAATGTGATATCTCTCATAGATTTGTCCTCTTTTCTTTATGATATGAAAAATATGACATTTTGTTTTCCGGGGGTATCTTGCAAAGAATTTTCGCATATACTATAATGCCGATAGGCTAAGAGATAGTAGTTGTCCATCACAGGCAACGACAAAACCCCCAAGGATCGCGACTCCTTGGGGGTTTTTATTCCTACTATCGGCTTTCGTCGATTTTCCCCTATTGTTGCGATGCCGCAACGGCAGCCATGCCCCGAACTGCCGCGGGAGATAGTCGGATCACCTTCTTCTACTCTTCTTTTCCTGACTGCTTAAAAATCTGGTTTACATACGTAGACAATCCCGCCACAAGGACGCCCTGTGTAAGTGCCGTGAAAACTGCCAGCGCGATATCCTGACCACTGCCGCAAGCACAGGTGGCGAACACATAGATGGCACAAATCGCAACGCCAATCAGCCCATTAATGAGTGGGATGTATTTGTCTTTCACTGTCTCACTCTGCTTCAGCCACATCCCAATAAAGTACAGCACTACTGCTACCACAAGTAATTCCGGCTTTACATAATCTTTAATCTGCATACCTTATCCCTCCATCTGCTTTTCCAAATCTGCGATCCGATGGTTTGCCACCCGGATCTGTTTCTGCATCACTGCCTCGGTCTCCTCTAATTTATATGTACGCTCAATTACTGTATGAAAGCAATTATGAATGATGAAGTCATGGAACGACTGATTGATACGCTGATGGAGTTGCAGAAGAAAGAAAGCACCGATCTGCCTCTTTTGAAAAAGTAGCTTGCAGAAACGGAAAAAGGTATTAACAATATGCTCAACTCCATTCAAGCAGGGATTTTTACTCCGTCCACCAAGCAAAGACTGGACGAGTTGGAGGAAACCAAAAGGCAGCTTGAAGTCAGCATTTTGCAGGAGGAAATGCACAAGCCCCTGCTTACAAGAGAACAGATAGCATTTTTCATTTACCGCTTCCGTAAATTTGATGTGACAAAGCGGGAACAGCGGCAAAGACTGATTGACAGTTTTGTAAATGCGGTGTATCTTTATGAGGACAAGATAATTCCTTACTTTTAACTGTAAGAACAGTTCTAAGACCATCACACTGGCGGAGGTTGAGGGTTCGGATTTATCCGCACTCGGTGCTGGTTTGAAAACCTCCGTAAAGAATGAATTTGACATTGTTTACGGAGGTTTTTGTTTTATCCCTTCGCTTTCACTTTATCAAACTCTGGGTTAAACGTATAGAAATTACGACTGCTCAGGTGATCCTGTACATTTCTTAAAGCTTCACCAAACCGCTGAAAATGTACAATCTCGCGCTCGCGCAGAAAACGGATCGGATCGCATACTTCCGGATCTTTGACCACGCGGAGAATATTGTCGTAGGTTGTGCGGGCTTTCTGCTCTGCTGCCATATCCTCATATAAATCCGTGATCGCATCGCCCTTCGACTGGAACTCGCACGCATTGAACGGGATTCCGCCTGCTGCCTGCGGCCAGATTGCCGTGGTGTGGTCGATATAGTATGGTCCGAACCCGGATGACTCGATCTGTGCCGGAGTAAGGTTGCGCGTGAGCTGCTGGACAATGGCGGCAATCATCTCCATATGGGCGAGTTCCTCGGTTCCGATGTCGGTCAGAAGTCCTTTCTGCATCTTATAAGGCATCGTATACCGCTGGGACAGGTAGCGCATAGAGGCTCCGATTTCGCCGTCAGGGCCGCCATACTGGCTCATTATATATTGCGCGATCTTCGGATTCGGCGTCTTGATATTGACTGGATATTGTAATCTTTTTTCATATCTCCACATACGCTACACCTCCCCTTCCCACGGCCAGCGCTCTGTAAGCCAAGACCATGTGCATACATCGTCCGCATCCTCGATCGTGAGCGGTCCAAACGATGCCTCATACGCTTTAACAGCTTCTTTCCGAAGTGCCACCACATACCGGTAATAATTCAGCGCATTCCTGTCATCCGGGTGGGTGTCCAGATAGAGAATCACATCATCCATTGCAAAGCTGGCATCATCAATCCGTTTCATCAATTTTCTGGCAGTCTCATTCATCAGCAGGCACCTCCCATCATAAACGGCAGATCCAGATCCGGAAAAATAGTTCCCCGCCTGAATGCGGTTTCCAGCGCATACGGCTGCTGCCAGGACTGAATCGGTACATATCCCATGCCGACCGGATAATTTCCGCCTCCCAGAAATGTCTGCGGCGGCCTGTTTCCTCCTGTCTGCGGATACGGGCGGGCAGGTCGGATTTCTGACCCCTGCGGGCAAAATGCCCCATTTTCCGAAACAGGATGCACCGAACCAGCACAAGGTATTTCCGGCGAACAGGTTGGCGGTGCGGTATTTATGCAGCGATTGCCAGAAATGCCTGCCACCGGGCATGACATAAGAGGCATTCCCGAACGGCAGGCATTTTTCCGGCTGGAGTTATCCTGATAACCATTCATATTTCATTCTCCTACAAAAGCAGTTATACTTTATCTTATGCAGGAAATATATAAATGCGATCGCCGCTGAAAAACAGAGCGATCATTATGTACTATTTTTTACAAAGGTAACTGATAACATCTTTTCTGGTAATAATACCGATAAAATTTTTCTGATCATCCAGCACCGGCACGAAATTCTGGTTCATGATCTTTCCCAGAAGATCTTCCATATCCGCATTGACAAGTACCGGCTGATTATCGGAACGGCGTGGAATCTCAGTGATCCGCACTTTTTCCAGTCCTTTCTGCACCAGATCTGTCTTATTTTTGAGTCCCCACAGCAGATCGCCCTCGGTTAATGTTCCTGCGTAACGCCCTGCCTTCGTGATGATCGGCACCGCAGAATACTTGTACTTTTCCATCGTATCCATTGCCTGCCCAACCGTGTCCTCCTCATTCACATAAATGACTTCACTTTTCGGTGTCAGAAAAAATAATATATTCATGGTTTACCTGTTCTCCTTTCATCTTTCCCCATACGTACCCCATACGTATCTGTAGATTTTGTATATTTTCGTTCAAATCTGCCTTCGTTCTTCTTGATTATACCAAATCCGTCCAAAAAAGATATAAAGAAATCCTTATTTTTCCATCAAATTTTTCTATAATCGGTACTGTTCATACCCGTGACCAGTAACTATATTCCGCTCCTAATAACCCATCTCCTCATCCACAAACACAACCTCTACTTCCATCCCATTGCTCGGACGCTCCAGGATCACGATCGAATGGCAAATCCGTGCCGGGCTGTTGCAGTCTACGCAAACGCCCGTTTTCGCACACGGGGTCTGGACCTGCAGACGGGCTGCGTTCTTCGGTGCTGCGATCTGTTTTGCACGTTCCATCGCAGATGTCAAATCCGGACAGACTTTATTGTTTCCAATGACAAAATATACTTTTTCCGGTCCGAATAAGGTCTGCGACACGCGGTTTCCGGTTCCATCGATATTGACCAGTTCTCCGGTTTTGGAAACACCATTGGCGCTGGTTATGTACACCTCGGCACTTCTCGCTTCCATAAGCGTCTCGCGCCCTGCCTTTTTCCAGTGCCAGATCACCTCATTTTTCTCGGAAAGTGCTTCATAAAGTCCCATCTCCTGTGCCGTCACGCTTCCGCCTATCGCAACTTTTTTCCCGGAAATCTGATCTTTCAGATAGTCCAACGCAGCCTCCTTTGTATCAAAGAAACTCGTTTTAAATCCGTGACGTTCAAAATTATTCTTCAACAATTCCTGTTCCATCTTTGTCCTCCTTATTAAATCGTTCAATTTATAGTAACTTTGTAACTGTTCAGTAGGTCTGCGCATTTACTGCGCTGACCGTACGAAAACATGAACCAGCAGGAAAAAATCCCATTGCCGTAGGCAATTTTTAATGGATTTTTGCGCGTGACTGTGAAGGTACTGAACAGTTACGTAACTTTTATTTATAACCTACATTGACAGCCTTTGGTCTTTGAAAATATTCGTACTTTACCTATAGTATATCAAATATTGGCAGAAAAACAAGGCAGAGCAAATTAGCTGCCCGCCTTGCTTCAAGTCAAGTTACTGTTCACGCATGCGTGAACAGTAACGGAATTTGCCGTGGCTTCGCATTCAAATACGGCAAATTCCTGCTGCCACCACGTTTTCTTACGGCACTTTCGGTTCCAAAAGTGCCTACCCGCAAACAGTATCAAGTCAACAAAATTCCCTGTCTTCATGTTTTCATACAGCAGCTTTCTGTTTCAAAACCACCTGTCACAAAACACAACCTTATCCCTTCATTTCCAATTTCCGCCACAGCCAGAGCCAGCCTGCAAGGCACATTAAAAACAGCATTTCAGCCTATCATTCCAGATAATCCAGTGCATCCACCGGTTCTCCGTCGTGCATCAGCTCGAAATATACGTTATTTCCCTCAATCGAATAGTATTTGGTCGGCTCTGCCACATATCCGAGCGTCGTATCTTTTGCCACATACTGCTTCTGCGCCACCTGAACGTCCTTGAGCTGTCCACAGACCGCCGTGTAGCCGCTTCCCAGATCCAGCACAACATAATTGCCGATCTCCTCATTAGAACCGACTTCGGTTACCTGCGCCTCGGCGGGTGCGGCGACCGGTTCACTCACATCGCCCTGGATAATGAGCGCCGGATTGCATTTGTATTGATCGAGCGTCGGAAAATAGATGGTCGAATCCATGCTGTAATCGAGAATTACATTGCCCTGGACCGGCCAGCTTAAGCGATCGGTTCCATTGTAGGAAAGTGCGCGTGCGGCAGCTGCTCCGGCTCCCAGACTGCTCTCTTTTTCCTCCTCCATCGGCTTCTGATCGGCTTCATCCCGGTTATTGACCGAATACGAGGCATCCGAACTTCCTGCCACCTGTGCGCGTGTTTCCGCCTGTCCGTCGTTTTCTTCTAAACGGTTCTGCGGCATCTCTTCCGCCAGGATTCCCTCCGTCTGCGGCACATCCAGATACGGATTTCTTCCATCCTGCGCATTATCTTTTCGAATTTTTACGGTTCCTGCTGCGGCTACGATTGTCAGCAGACCAAGCACTGTCATTACCAGAACAAGTTTGTCCCTGAATAACTGTCTTACTTTATTTTTCACGTTTATCACCTCGGTATTAGTCTTGCCGAAGTGAATCGTTTTATTCAGAAACGATTTGAATATTTTTAAAATAATGCTTTAAAATTTCTTCCGCGCTACTCCCATTCTCCGCCATGAGTCCCGCCCCGTACTGCGACAACCCGTAACCATGCCCGCGCCCATAAGTAACACAGCAGATTTCGTCCCCGTCTTCCTCGAGGGAAAAAGCTGGCGACGGCACGCCTAACGCATAGCGCACCGCGTCCCCGCTGTACGTCTCCGCCCCAATCTGCACTGTTTCCACATAACCGGCGCTGTCCCGTTTCACGATCTGAATCTCCTCCAGAATCCGATCTTCTTCCAGATTTTCCAGATCCGGGTGTTCTCCCAATGCATTCAGTCCTTCTTCCAGACGTTTTTTCAGTTCTTCCCGTGTCATGCCCTGCCGCGTCAGGTAGCCGCCAGCGCCCTCATCCTCCTTTGCCGCAACCGACGCCAGATACGGATGCGCCTCATCCCCTTCGCGCGTCCGCCCCGCGCTCACTGCATGAAACAGCGGCTCAATATAATCCCCAGCCCAGATCGCCGTCTGTCCTGCGCTCTCCCGCACCGCCCCACAGATCGTCTGGTAATATTCCGGCATTCCAGCCGCCTCAAACCGGCTCTCGATCTGCTCCGGCTCCAGATAATCCATATCTAACGCCGATTCCTCGATCGAATCTGCCCCGTCCATCTCCCGGTACAGCGCCGTCCGCGCCAGAATTGCCTGCGCCTTGACTGCCTCCTTCGGATAGCCGTCCGGAATCTGCACTGCAGTCAGACCGATCAGATATTCTTCCAGTGGGACAGCATACCCGGTTCCGTTGTTGCGGCCGACATCCTCCCGATCCAGAAGGATCTGCCGATCATCCGTCTGACTTCCCCATCCAGATGTTCTATCTGAATTTCCTCCGATTTTTCCTCCATCCGCCCCCTGCACACGCCCGGAAACTGCCAGTGTTGTGATATATGGGATCAAAAAAGCCGCCAGTACGGCGGCAGTTCTCTTCTTCATTTCGGTTCTCCTGTTTTGACTGTTCCAGTACGGTTTCACGCATTTTCTGTTTTGCCATACCAGTAAACTTATGGTTTCAATGCCTTACAAACCTGCTTCTTTTCTCTGCCTTCCTTATCTTATGACAGGCACTCAAAAAATATCACAAGTCTACGCTCCGGCTTCTCCTCCGCCGCCCTTTGCAGTCTCTTCCAGTTTCCCCTCTATCATTCTTTTACTCCCCCAGCGTCACACCATCCAGCAGCCAGCGGAACCATCCCTTTTTCTTCATCACCACAGTTCCATGAAAGTCCATCGTCTTCTCCGGTGCCAGCACCTCATCGCCTTTTTCCAGGCAGAAACGCACCGAAACCGTGTAGTCATACGTCCGCGCCTTCTTCTCCCGCCCCGTCTCGCTCAGCTGACAGTTCGTCACATACACGCGTTCCACCGGTGCGGAAAACTGCGATAATAAAAGAACATACGGAAGCCCCGTCTGCTCCAGCGCCTCGCATCCAGCCTCGGTTGCCGTCTTTCCATACTCTTTCGCGTAGATCGCCGCCAGACCGTCCTGATACACCTCATCCAGATCAAACGCCCGGTTCGCCGTATAAAGCGAATAGATTTCCTTTTTCGCCTGCTGATAGGCGCTGTTTTTATAAGAAGCAAACAATAACAGCGAAATGATAAAAAAGAGGGAAGCACCCACAAGAGGAACCGAAAATCCTTGTGTCCCCGGTCTTTTTCTGTATCCTCTCATAGTGTGTCCTCCCTCTTTTTACTCCTTTTACAGTGCCTTTACATCATCATCGTCCACATGGATCTTCTCCAGATGCCAGATGTCGCGCACATACTCCTCGATGGTACGGTCAGAAGAGAATTTACCAGCGCTTGCTGTGTTGAGCATGGCTGCTCTCGCCCACCAGTTCTCGTCACGGTAAGCTGCCTCGACGCGTTTCTGTGCTTCCGCATAGGAACGGAAATCTTTCAGGATGAAGTAGGTATCTGCCTTGGCACTGTTCTTTGTATTTAACAGAGAATTGTAAATATCGCGGAACAGCTCCGGATCCTGCGGTGAATAGTAGCCGTTGATGAGCTGCATCAGCACGCGGCGGATATCCTGGTCGGTGTTGAAGATCTCCTCCGGATTGTAACCGCCGTTGTTCTCATAATTGATAACCTCGTCAGCGCTCAGACCGAAGATAAATGCGTTCTCCTTGCCTACCTCCTCGACGATCTCCACGTTCGCACCATCCATCGTGCCCAGCGTCAGCGCACCGTTCAGCATGAACTTCATGTTGCCGGTACCGGACGCCTCCTTGCTGGCGGTGGAAATCTGCTCGCTGACATCCGCTGCCGCAAAAATCAATTCTGCGTTGGAAACGCGGTAATCTTCGATAAACACAACTTTCAGCTTACCATTGATGGATTTATCATTGTTGATAACATCTGCTACGGAGTTAATCAGTTTGATCGTCTTCTTGGCAATCTGGTAACCTGCCGCTGCTTTCGCACCAAAGATAAAGGTTCTCGGAACCATATCCATGTTTGGATTGTCTTTGAGCTGGTTATACAGGTACATTACATGAAGGATATTTAAAAGCTGTCTCTTGTACTCATGGAGACGTTTTACCTGTACATCGAAAATGGAACGCGGATCAATGTCGATGCCGTTGTGCTCCTTGATGTATTTTGCCAGGCGCAGTTTATTCTGGTACTTGATGTTCATAAATTCCTGCTGGAATTTCGGATCATCGACGTATACTTTTAATTTTGCCAGGTGCGGAAGATCGGTAATCCACTCGTCGCCAATCTGCTCCGTGATCCAGTCTGCCAGAAGCGGGTTGCCATGCAGCAGGAAACGACGCTGGGTGATACCGTTTGTCTTATTGTTAAATTTCTCCGGCATCATCTCGTAGAAATCTTTCAGCTCCTGATTTTTCAGAATCTCGGTGTGAAGTTTTGCCACACCGTTGACGGAATATCCGGCTACGATGGCCAGATGCGCCATCTTGACCTGACCGTCAAAGATGATCGCCATCTTTTTAACTTTCTCATAGTTATCCGGGTACTTATTCTGTACCTCGATCAGGAAACGACGGTTGATCTCTTCCACAATCTGGTATACACGCGGAAGCAGGCGGGAGAACAGCTCGATCGGCCATTTTTCCAGCGCCTCTGCCATGATAGTGTGGTTGGTGTATGCACAACATTTTGTTGTGATACCCCACGCCTCATCCCAATTTAAGCCTTCCTGATCCAGGAGCAGGCGCATCAGCTCAGCAACTGCCACGGTCGGATGCGTATCGTTCATCTGGAATACGATCTTCTCCGGCAGTTTGTGAATATCATCGTTTGTCTCTTTGAATTTCTTCAGAGCAACCTGTAAGCTGGCAGAAATGAAGAAATACTGCTGTTTAAGACGCAGCTCTTTACCCGCATAGTGGTTGTCGTTCGGATAAAGGACCTCAACCAGGTTCTTCGCCAGATTCTCCTGCTCGACCGCCTTCTGGTAATCACCCTTGTCAAATGCAGAAAGGCTGAACGTGTCGATCGGCTGTGCATCCCAGATACGCAGGGTGTTGACTACGTTGTTGCCGTAGCCGACAATCGGCATATCATACGGAACTGCCAGAACAGACTGATAACCTTCCTGTACAAAATGGTTGCGCCCACCGTCCCACTCGGTCTTGACATAACCGCCAAATTTAACCTCGGTCGCATACTCCGGGCGGCGAAGCTCGAACGGATAACCGTTTTTCAGCCACTCATCCGGCACCTCCACCTGGTAGCCGTCTTTAATTTTCTGCTTGAACATACCATAATGGTAACGGATGCCGCAGCCGTAAGCCGGATAACCAAGCGTTGCCAGGGAATCCAGAAAACATGCTGCCAGACGCCCCAGACCGCCGTTTCCAAGTGCCGGATCCGGCTCCTGATCCTCAATCGCATTGAGGTCAAAACCCAGCTCTTCCAGTGCTTCCTTCACTGCTTTTTTCGCACCCAGGTTGATGATATTGTTACCAAGCGCACGTCCCATCAGAAACTCCATAGAAAGGTAATATACCTTCTTTGCGCCTGTCTCGTCAAACTGCTTCTGAGTTGCAATCCAGTCGTCGATAATCACATCCTTGATCGCATAGGACACAGCCTGGAATATCTGCTGCGGTGTCGCCTCGTCGATCGTTCTGCGGTACTGGTTCTTTACATTTTCGATAATACTCTTTTTAAACTCTTCTTTGCTGATCTCGCGCATCCTGTCCTCCTAATATTCGTAGTATCACGGTTTCCCGCCAGGCACATCAGTCAGTCGTTTTCTCAACACCAAACATACCTTTTTCGCCATTGATATCCCACTCTTTTGTGTGTCCGCCCATGGTGCCAATCAGGATATTATCAGCCAGAACCTCTTTCTTGATTTCCTCTGTATGGTTCTTTAAAATTTCTGCAAGTTTATCATTTCCGTCCTGGAAGACGTTGATATGGTTCATTACCTCAAAACCGGCTTCCTTACGCATCGTCTGAATCTTACTGATGATCTCACGGACAAAGCCCTCTTCGATGAGTTCCGGTGTCAGATTAGTATCCAGAACAACGGTAACGAAATTGTCACCCTCAGATACAAAGCCCGGTACCTGTGCCATGTCAATCAGAAGATCTTCTTTTGCCAGCTCTACCTTTGTACCGTCCTGCGTCTCAAAGCTTAAAAGGTCGGTTTCATTTAAGGTATCCATCGCCTGATTTCCGTCCAGACCTGCAAGAATCTCTTTGATCTCGTTTACATACTTGCCATACTTGCGTCCAACGGTACGAAGCTGCGGCTTGAAGCTGTAGGAGGTAAATGCGCGGACATCATCCGTGAACTCTACCTTCTTCACATTCAGCTCATCCTGGATGATTTCCTGATAGAACGCCGGCAGAGCGGTCTCTGCCTTCACGAACATACGTCCGATCGGCTGACGGTTCTTGATGTTAGCAGTATTTCTTGCTGCACGACCCAGAACGACAACCTTCAGGACTTCTTCCATTTTCGCTTCCAGATCCTTGTCGATGTGCGCCTCATTTGCAACCGGGAAGTCGCACAGATGGATGCTCTCCGGTGCCTCTTTATCCAGACTGCGAACCAGATTCTGGTAAATGTCTTCGGTCATGAACGGAATCATCGGAGCCGCTACCTTCGCTACAGTTACCAGTGCGGTGTAGAGTGTCATGTACGCATTGATCTTATCCTGCTCCATGCCCTTCGCCCAGAAACGCTCACGGCTTCTTCTGACATACCAGTTACTCATATCATCGACGAAATCCTGGAGCGCTCTTGCAGCCTCCGGAATGCGGTAGTTGCCCAGATCGTCGTCCACCTCTTTGATGAGGCTGTTTAACTTAGACAGCAGCCATTTGTCCATAACCGGAAGTTTATCGTATTCCAGCGTATATTTGGTTGCGTCAAAATTATCAATATTCGCATAGAGTACAAAGAATGCATAGGTATTCCAGAGAGTACCCATGAAACGTCTCTGTCCCTCGATAACGGCTTTTCCGTGGAAACGGTTCGGCAGCCACGGTGCACTGTTAATGTAGAAATACCAGCGGATCGCGTCAGCGCCGTAAGTCTGCAGTGCATCGAACGGGTCAACCGCGTTGCCCTTGGACTTACTCATCTTCTGTCCGTTCTCATCCTGGACATGCCCCAGAACGATAACATTCTTGTACGGCGCCTTGTTAAAGATCAGGGTCGAGATAGCTAACAGGGAGTAGAACCATCCACGCGTCTGATCAACCGCCTCGGAGATGAAATCTGCCGGGAACTGCTGCTCAAACAGTTCTTTATTTTCAAATGGATAATGATGCTGTGCAAATGGCATGGAACCGGAATCAAACCAGCAGTCGATAACCTCCGGTACACGGTGCATCTGTTTGCCGCACTTCGGGCAGGTGATCGTCACATCATCGATGAATGGGCGGTGAAGCTCAACCTCTCCATTTGCCTCCTGATCCATCTCTTTTGCATATTTTTTCACAACGTCCGTGTAGTTCGGACTCATGGATTTTAATTCTGCCTGGCTTCCGATCGCGTGCTGGCAGCCGCACTCGCACTCCCAGATATTTAATGGAGTACCCCAGTAACGGTTACGGCTCACGCCCCAGTCCTGGACATTCTCCAGCCAGTCGCCAAAACGCCCTTTACCAATGCTCTCCGGAATCCAGTTGATCGTATTGTTGTTGCGGATCAGGTCATCCTTAACTGCGGTCATCTTGATGAACCAGGATTCACGTGCATAGTAGATAAGCGGTGTATCGCAGCGCCAGCAGTGCGGGTAGCTATGCTCAAATACCGGTGCGGAGAACAAAAGTCCGCTTTCTCTTAATGCTTTCAGAACCTCCGGATCGGCTTTCTTGCAGAACATACCGGCCCACGGAGTCTCCTTCGTCATCTCGCCCTTTCCGTCTACTAACTGTACAAACGGAAGATCATATTTTCTGCCGACCTTGGAGTCGTCCTCACCAAATGCCGGTGCGATGTGTACGACACCTGTACCATCGGTCAGGGTTACATAATTATCGCAGACAACGTAGAATGCTTTCTTATGCTGTTTTTCACAGGTTGCTACGGCATAGTCAAATAACGGCTCATACTCTTTGTATTCCAGATCTTTTCCGACAAAGGTTTCCAGAACATCGTAAGTACCCTCGCCCAGAACAGTATCACACAGCGCCTGCGCCATATAATAAACCGTGCCATCCTCTTTCATTTTTACCTTTACATATGTCTCGTCCGGGTTTACACAGAGCGCAACGTTGGACGGAAGTGTCCACGGGGTGGTCGTCCATGCAAGAATGTATGCATCTTCGCCCTTTACCGGGAACTTAGCGATCGCAGAACGCTCTTTGACATCCTTATATCCCTGTGCCACCTCATGGCTGGACAGCGGGGTGCCGCAGCGCGGGCAGTACGGTACGATCTTGAAGCCCTTATAAAGAAGTCCCTTGTTCCAGATTTCTTTTAATGCCCACCACTCAGACTCAATGAAGCTGTTGTGGTAGGTAACATACGGATGCTCCATGTCTGCCCAGAAACCAACGGTGTTGGAGAATTTTTCCCACATTCCTTTGTATTTCCAGACACTCTCTTTACAGTGCTCGATGAACGGCTCCAGACCATACTGCTCAATCTGCTCCTTGCCGTCCAGTCCCAGCATCTTCTCTACTTCCAGCTCAACCGGAAGACCGTGGGTATCCCATCCAGCCTTTCTCGGAACCATGTAGCCCTTCATCGCGCGGTATCTCGGAATCATATCCTTGATAACACGGGTCAGCACGTGTCCGATGTGCGGCTTGCCGTTTGCGGTAGGCGGTCCGTCATAGAATGTATAGGTCGGTCCCTGCTTACGGCTGTCGATACTCTTCTTAAAAATCTGCTCATCTTCCCAGAACTTCTCAATGTTCTTTTCACGTTCCACGAAATTCATGTTTGCCGGAACTTTGTTGTACATGATAAATTCCTCCTAAAAATATGAAATAAAAATGGACCCATCCTGTAACAGGACAAGGGCCCACTTGCTTTTAACCACCTATTACTGCATACCTTTATATGCGCTCCCTATAACGGAGGAAACCGTCGGTACTTACTGAATTTTCCTTCCGGGCGCTGTCAGAAACGGCGCTCAGACTTCCAAAAATGGTTCAGCCCGAAGCTCCGGAGTGATCTTCGCATCCGCTTTACTCACAGCAGGCTCTCACCGTCCCTGCCTCGCTCCCGCTTTCCGTGCGGCGCTACTGTCTCCATCATTGCTTTTCCTATCATAATTAGTAATCAAATCACTAACATGGACATTGTATCTTTTTTCCAGATGGTTGTCAAGGAATGTTTCGGATATGATTCACATGTTATAAAATTATCATTATTTTGCCATTCCCCTGATTTTATGGTATAGTATATAAAATATGTCTGTATTTACTTTAAAAAACAGACACAGACATTCATTGCAAATATAAACAATGAAGTATACTATATATAAAAAGAAGGGCGTGCCCGCAGCCGTCTTTCGCAACAAAGGAGAATATTATGGAGCCAAGAAACCTTACCCTATTGACCGACCTGTATGAACTGACGATGATGCAGGGCTATTTCCGGGAGAAAGATGCCAACGAAACCGTCATTTTTGATGCGTTCTACCGCACAAACCCGGATGGAAATGCGTTTTCCATCTGCGCCGGCTTAGAGCAGGTCATTGACTATGTGAAAAATCTTCACTTCGATGATGCCGACATCGAATACTTACGCGGACTCGGCATTTTTGATGAAGATTTCCTCGAATATCTTCACAATTTCAAATTTTCGGGTGACATTTACGCAATCCCAGAAGGCACCGTTGTCTTCCCGCGTGAGCCTCTCGTCAAGGTCATCGCGCCGATCATGGAAGCACAGCTGGTTGAGACTGCCATCTTAAATATCATCAACCACCAGAGCCTGATCGCGACCAAAACATCCCGTATCGTCTTCGCCGCACGCGGGGACGGAATCATGGAGTTTGGGCTTCGCCGCGCGCAGGGTGCTGACGCCGGTACCTATGGCGCCCGCGCTGCCATGATCGCCGGCTGTATCGGCACTTCCAATGTACTGGCCGGAAAACTATTTGACGTTCCGGTCAAGGGAACCCACGCACACAGCTGGATCATGAGTTTCCCGGATGAGCTGACTGCGTTCCGCGCTTATGCAAAGCTCTATCCGAGTGCCTGCATCCTGTTAGCCGATACCTATGACACCCTGGGTTCCGGTGTTCCGAACGCGATCCGCGTCTTCCAGGAGATGCGCGACGCCGGTATCCCGCTGACTTTCTACGGCATCCGCCTCGACAGCGGCGACCTTGCATATATTTCCAAGAAAGCCCGCAAGATGCTGGATGACGCCGGATTCCCGGATGCAGTCATCTCCGCCTCCAACGATCTGGATGAATACCTGATCGACAGCCTGAAGATTCAGGGCGCTGCCATCACGTCCTGGGGTGTCGGCACAAACCTCATTACCTCCAAGGACTGCCCTTCCTTCGGCGGCGTTTATAAGCTGGCTGCCATCATGGACCGTCACACAGGCAAATTTATCCCGAAGATCAAGCTTTCGGAAAATACAGAAAAGGTTACCAATCCGGGCAACAAGACCATCCAGCGAATCTATGACAAGGAGACTGGCAAGATTATCGCAGATCTGATCTGTCTCGTGGATGAAGAGTTCGATGAGAAGAATTCCCTTCTGCTCTTCGATCCGATCGAGACATGGAAAAAGACACACCTCGCGCCGGGCACCTACACCATGCGCGAACTTCTCGTTCCAATCTTCAAAAACGGCGAATGCGTTTACGAGTCTCCAAAGGTTATGGACATCCGCGAATACTGCAAGAAAGAACAGGAGACGCTGTGGGATGAGTCCCGCCGTCTGGTAAACCCGCATGAGATTCATGTGGATCTCTCCAACGAGCTGTGGCATATGAAGGCACAGCTGTTAGACAGCTATCATTATACAAGCAACTAGTAGATAAAATACGAGTAAATACCATGTTCAGGCAAGTTTATTGCTACCGGACATGGTATTTTTTTCTTTAACGCTTCCATAAAATTTGCAAAATAAAAACGAATGTGTCTCCAAGGAAATTCCTATTACACAAAAACTGCCGCCAAATACATCCGGCTGCCAGCCCTCTTCTTTGAAAAGTCCAGCCCGCCATTGTATTCCAGCGACAGTTTTTATATGAATCGTATCTTTATTTTTTTAAAATCTATATCAAATATGATATTAATTACTCATCCCAGTTATGGTAAGTAGCCTGTACGTCATCATCCTCATCCAGAAGATCCAGGATTCTCTGCATCTTTTTGATGGATTCCTCATCGGTAAGCTCTACCCAGTTCTGCGGAATCATGGTAACGTCTGCTTCCATCATCGGAACGCCAGCCTTCTCCAGCGCCTCGCGGACTGCAGAGAAATCTTCCGGTGCGGTGATCACTTCGTAGCTGTCCTCCTCCTCGGAGAAATCCTCAGCTCCTGCATCCAGTGCAAGCATCATCAGCTCATCCGGATCCATCTCGCACTCTTCTTTGTCGATGATGATCTGACCTTTTTTATCAAACATGAAGGACACGCTGCCCGGAGTACCTACGTTTCCGCCGCCCTTGGTAAATGCGCTGCGGACATTCGCTGCGGTACGGTTCTTGTTGTCGGTCAGGGTATCTACGATGATAGCGACGCCATTCGGACCATATCCCTCATATGTAAGATTCTCGTAATTGACAGAGTTTGCATCTCCGGCTGCTTTCTTGATACCACGATCGATGGTATCGTTCGGCATATTGTTCGCTTTTGCTTTTGCAATCACATCACGCAGACGGCTGTTGTTTGCCGGATCCGAACCACCTTCCTTAACAGCTACGGCAATCTCACGGCCGATAACGGTAAAGATTTTTCCCTTTGCTGCGTCGTTTCTCTCTTTTTTGTGCTTAATATTGGCGAACTTTGAATGTCCTGACATAAAATAACACTCCTCTTTCTATCTTCTTTGTTGTATCTTTTCGCTCATCAGCTTTTATATCACGCCGATTTCGGCACTAAAAAGCTGCATCTTAACTATTTTAACACCATTCTGTATGCTTGACAAGGGGTTCGCGGCTGATTTTATGTATCCAGTTCCAGACTGACCTTCAGCGCACGGTCCACTTCCTGTAAAAGCGCCCCGTCGATATGACAGATTTTCTCTTTCAGCCGCTGCTTATCGATCGTGCGGAGTTGTTCCAGTAAAATGACCGAATCCCTCACCATCGCACAGCGGCGCGTGTTTAATTCCACATGCGTCGGCAGCTTGGCTTTGTTCATCTTTGATGTGATCGCCGCGCAGATCACGGTCGGGCTGTGCTTGTTGCCGATATCATTCTGGATGACCAGCACCGGGCGGACGCCGCCCTGCTCTGAGCCGATGACCGGTCTTAAATCTGCGTAATAAATATCTCCTCGTCTGATAATCACTCGATTCACACTCCGTCCAAACTATTTTAAGATATAAATAACTGCTTTGTACTTTCACAGCTCCACAGTCCGTTTATACCGTTAGTATGGACAGATTTACACCGCCTATACGCGGGTCGTCCCATAAATGCATCCGGCAGTCCAGGTTCCCGGCTTTGCCGAAGCTATCTACTTTATCTTATGAATCCTTTTTCTAAATGGTTCAAACACCGGCTTTACTCCATAAAATCCTCATACCGATCATCATTATAATCCTTTTTCCCGACGATCTTTCCACCTCTCACGTACACGCGCGGCACACGTTTTCCAAGCACGCATGGGATCTCATAGTGGAAACCGCCACTCCATTCCGCCAGCTCTTCCATCGTGATCTCGTCGTCCCCGTCGCGTCCGACCAGCGTTACCCGCGCGTCCTCAGCAGCCTCCGGGATATCGGTCACATCGATCATGCACTGATCCATGCAGACGCGTCCCAGAATCGGTGCGCGGTGTCCATGAATTAGGACATAACCCTTTCCAGAGAGATTTCTCGGATAGCCATCGCCGTATCCGGCGCCAATCGTCGCGATCCGCATCGGACGGTCCGTCACAAAGGTTCCGCCGTAGCTGATCGGCGTGCCCGGCTCCACTTCCTTAACATAGGTAATAAAGCTGCGGATCTCCATCGCCGGATAAATCTTCCTGTTCCGCTCTACCTCATCCGACGGATACAGACCGTATACCGTGATACCGGCTCTCGCCGCATCCAGTCCCATCCGCGGCAGTTCCATGATCGCCGCGCTGTTCGCACAGTGGCACATCGGAATATGAACGCCTGCAGCTTCCAGACCTTCATGGAATTTCTGGTACCGCTCATACTGTAAATGGGTAAATGCCTTATCCGCCTCGTCAGCACGCGCAAAATGTGTAAACATTCCCTCGATCTCAATGCCCGGAAGCTTTGCAATCCGCTCTATCTCTTTCAGGCTATTTTCATCCGGGTGAAATCCGATTCGTCCCATGCCGGTATCGAGCGCAATATGCATTTTTGCCGTCTTTCCCATCGAAACCGCAAGTTTTGAGAGCAGCTCTGCCTTATCTTCCTCAAAGATCGCTGGACGGATATCGTCCTCAATCAATTCCACAAAATGGCGCGGGTGCGTGCTGCCAAGCACCAGAATCGGTTTGTCAATGCCGTGGCGGCGCAGGTTCTGTCCTTCCTCCAAGGTTGCCACCGCATAGCCCCAGACAAACGGCGCGATCGTCTTCGCCACCGGGACAGCCCCGTGACCGTAACCATCCGTCTTAACCACGCCGATCATCTTCGTTTTTGCCGGAAGATTTTCGCGCATCGCCTCCATATTTTTCACAATCGCATCCAGGTCAATCCGCGCATAAATCCGGGTATATGGTTCTTCTGCCATTGTATATGCTTTTTCCATCTTTTTGTCTTCCTTTTTATTTTCAATCTATCTTTTCAAGCAGACAGTCCGCGATATCTCTTGCCAGCACGGAATGCTCTCCCTTTTTACAGGCAGCTGCCGCCCCGGCTCTTCCGTGCAGGAACACGCCGAGCGCCGCCGCCTCATCCTCTGAAAATCCCAGCGCCAGAAGCCCGGCAATCACACCTGTCAGCACATCGCCGGAACCACCCTTTGCCATCGCGGCGCAGCCGCTGTCGCCGATATACACATTGCCATCGCGCCCCGCCGTCACCGTCACGGCATCCTTGAGCACGCAGGTCACGCCTTTCTCTTCGCCATACCGCACCGCTGACTCGACCAGATCCCGTTTCAAATCCTCAATCGAGTGTCCCGTCAGACGCGCCATCTCTCCCAGATGCGGAGTAACGATCACATTTTCCGTAAAATACCCGGACAAATGCGGATGCTGCGCGACAGCATTTAATCCATCCGCATCCACAATGATCGGCACATAGGCGGAAAGCAGCACGTTCTGCACCAGACTTGCGACATGGGCTTCCTTTCCGAGTCCCGGTCCCAGTACGATCGCGCTCGCCCAGCCGCACTCCTGTTCCACCAGGCTCTTAAAACCTGCCGGATCCGTCTGTGCCTGTTCCGGATCATACGGCGTCAGGATCGCCTCCGGAAGGAGATTTTGCAGAATCGGCACATTTGCCCGGACGGTCAGGATCTTCACAAGTCCCGCGCCCATCCGGTACGCAGCCAGGGCGCTCAAATACGCTGCGCCGCACATCCCCTCCGAACCGGCTGCGATCAGGATTTTTCCATACGTTCCCTTGTTGGCGTCTGCCCGCCGTTTCGGGATCTGGTTCTGATCCTCCGGATCATAGGCAAAATAGGTATGCCCTTCATATTTTGTATACGCCGGAAACCCGATGTCGGCAATCACAATCTCGCCGCACAGCTTCCGTCCCGGATAGAACACCATTCCCAGCTTCTCATAGCCGAAAGTAACGGTCAAATCCGCCTCAACTGCCTCGCCAAGCGCCTCCCCCGTCTCTGAGCTGACGCCGGACGGAATATCAACCGCAACTACCGCCTTTGGCTCCTGCTCCCGCATAAAACGGATCGCCTCGGCAAATTCACCGCCGACCTCTCTGGAAAGACCCACACCAAAGATCGCATCCACCATGATCTCCACATGCCCCGGCACATAATTTTCAAACGCCTCCACCGAGATCCCCAGATTCCGGTCAATCGCCACCTGACAGGTCATCTCCCCCGTCCAGTGTGCCTTGTCACCGACCGTGAGCACCGTCGGAAGCGCGCCACGCAGAAAGAGAATCCTAGCCAGCGCCGCGCCGTCCGCACCGTTATTGCCCGTTCCGCAAAATACCAGAAGCCTCTGCCCTGAAAGCTTCCCATACCGTTTTTCCATCTCGTCTGCAACCGCCAGCGCCGCTCGCTCCATCAGTACCAGAGAGGGTATCCCCACTTTCCGGATTGCATATCCATCTATCTCTTTCATCTGTTTTCCTGTCACCAGACGTCTCATTTCCATTCCCCCTCTCCGACTGCGTAAGCGGATGCAAGACTGCCTGTATTCGTGATCGACACGTGAATCCGGGTGATTTTCAGGCTGTCCGCAAGTTTCTTCGCTCCCCCGTGAAGCTGCACCCACGGTTTTCCAAACTCGTCCCGGAGCACTTCTATATCCAGCAGTCCAAAGCCCCGAAAGCCTGTTCCAAACACCTTCGAGACTGCCTCTTTTACCGCAAAATCGCCGGCGAGCCGGGACGCATTTCCCCCAGCCTGCCGACGCTCTTCTTCTGTATATACACGCACCAAAAAAGCCTCTTTTTCACAGGCTTTTTTGATTCGCTCTATCTCTACCAGATCCGTACCAATTCCGACGATCATTTTATTTCTCCAGCACCAGCTGCCTCTTCCTGCTTTCTCTGCGCTTCTTCTCTCGCTTTCTGATCCTGCATACTGCATACGCGGTAAGAAAGGCGCATCAGGCTCTCCGACAGATGGACATTTTCCACCACAACGTCATCTGGAACCTGTAAATCTGTATGGGCAAAATTCCAGATCGCCTTGATTCCGGCTTTGACAAGCCGATCCGCAATCTCCGGTGCTTTCGACTTCGGAATCGTCAGCGCTGCGATCTGCACTTCATTGTCCTTGATAAACTGCTCCAAATCTTCAATACCACGGATCTCCACTCCTCGGACTACCAGACCGACCAGACGCGGATTCACATCAAACATGCCTTTGATTAAAAAACCACGCCGCTCAAAATTTGTATAATTCGCGATCGCCTGACCCAGATTTCCCGCACCGATAATAATTAGGTTATGCTGACGGTCAATTCCCAGAATCCGGGCAATCTCCGAATATAAATACTTTACATTATAACCATATCCCTGCTGACCAAATCCGCCGAAATTGTTCAGATCCTGACGAATCTGGGACGCTGTCACCTTCATGCGGATACTCAAATCATTCGATGAGATTCTCTCTACTCCCTCCTCGAGCAATTCGCCCAAGTAACGATAGTATCTGGGTAGCCTAGAAATGACCGCTTTAGATATCTCTTTCTGTTCCACGGCTTTCTTCCACCTTTCTTTCCTCTAACGTTGTCCATATGGTTTACGCAAACCTTCGGACAATCTGATAAATTTATTATAGTCATATGATAAATAATTGTCAATTTTTTTATTTTATATGAGGGATTTTACATTGTATTTCGCAAAATTTTCTGACCAGAAACAGCCATTAACCGTTCTCATTCTTGCATTGCTTCTTTATTTATATTATAATTTAAGATTGACGGTATATTTTTTAACCGAAATACATGGATACAACCACAGGAGGAATCTATGATTTTATCTTGCAGCAATATTTCAAAAGCATTCGGTACGGAGGAAATCCTCAAACACGTATCGTTTCATGTAGAAGATCACGAAAAAGCCGCCATCGTCGGCATCAACGGAGCCGGTAAATCGACTCTTTTAAAAATAATTGTCGGAGAACTCGCAGCAGACGAGGGCTCCGTGACCATCGCCAAGGGCAAAACCCTCGGTTACCTGGCACAGCACCAGGATCTGCACAGCCAGACCACCATTTATGACTCTCTTCTGGAGGTCAAACGTCCGATTCTGGAAATGGAACAGCAGATCCGCACGCTGGAACTCCAGATGAAGCACGCCGAGGGCGAAAAGCTCGAGACGATGCTCAACACTTACAGCCGCTTAAACCATGAATTTGAACTTTTAAACGGCTACGCATGGCAGAGCGAGATCACCGGTGTCTTAAAGGGACTCGGCTTTGTCGAGGAAGAATTTTCCAAACCGGTTTCCGAACTTTCAGGCGGTCAGAAAACGCGCGTCTCCCTCGGTAAGCTCCTGCTCTCCAAACCGGATATCATCCTTTTGGACGAGCCGACCAACCACCTCGACATGGAATCCATCGCGTGGCTGGAAACCTATCTGATGAACTACGCCGGGACGGTCATCATCGTCGCCCACGACCGCTATTTTCTGGACCGCGTCGTGACCAAGATTGTCGAGCTGGACAGCGGCATCGCCACCTCTTTCCAGGGCAATTACACCGCCTACAGCGAGAAAAAAGCGATCATCCGCGCCGGTGTGCTCAAGGCTTACCTAAACCAACAGCAGGAGATCCGCCATCAGGAGGAGGTTATCACCAAACTCAAATCCTTTAACCGTGAGAAATCCATCAAGCGCGCCGAGAGCCGTGAAAAAATGCTTTCCAAGATGGATCTTCTGGAAAAACCGACCGAAATCAACGACGCGATGCATATTACGCTGGAACCGTGCGTCACCAGCGGAAATGACGTTCTCTCCGTCCGTGAGCTTGCCAAGAGTTTCGACGGCATGACACTCTTCACGAATCTGAACTTTGAGGTAAAACGCGGCGAGCGCATCGCCATCATCGGCAACAATGGGACCGGCAAGACCACAATCCTCAAGATGATCAACGGTCTTCTGACCCCGGACAACGGCGAGATCCGGTTAGGTTCCAAGGTGCATATCGGTTACTACGATCAGGAACACCAGGTTCTGCACATGGACAAGACGCTCTTTGACGAGCTGCAGGACACCTACCCGGATATGAACAACACGCAGATCCGAAATGTGCTGGCGGCATTTCTCTTCACCGGCGACGATGTCTTTAAGCGCATCCGTGATCTGAGCGGCGGCGAACGCGGGCGTGTTTCCCTGGCGAAGCTGATGCTCTCGGAGGCGAACTTCCTGATCCTCGATGAGCCGACCAACCATCTGGATATCGCCTCGAAGGAGATTCTGGAAAACGCGCTGGTTCATTACACCGGAACCGTTCTCTACGTCTCCCATGACCGATATTTCATCAACAAAACTGCGACCCGGATTCTCGATCTGACGATGGGAACACTGATTAATTATATTGGAAACTACGATTATTATCTGGAAAAGAAGGAGACGCAGGAGAAAGCCTATCTGGCTTCCGCCGCACAGGCAACCAACCGCTCTGCAAAATCTTCCGGAGCCGGAAACACAGGGACTTCCAGCCATCCGACCGCTGCGGCAGGTGCAAATCCGACTGCTCTTTCTGGAAATGGCACTGGTACCTCTGCTGCTTCGTCCGCTTCTGCCGTGACCGCTGCAGTTCAGGCGGCAGCCAGCGCTTCCTCCGGCAAATTGGACTGGAAACAGCAGAAGGAAGAACAGACGCGGCTTCGTAAGAAACAGAATGAATTGAAACGCGTCGAGGAAGAAATCCACACCCTTGAAACCCGCGATCAGGAGATCGATGCGCTTCTCTGCGATGAGACTGTCTTTTCCGATGTTCCGCGTTTGATGGAACTGAATAAAGAGAAGGAAGAACTGAATGCAAAGTTAGAGGGATTGTATGAGAAGTGGGAGGAATTGGCGGAGTAGAGGTTACTGTTCACGTACCCAGTAACGGAATTTGCCGCGGCTTTGCATTTAAATACGGCAAATTCCTGCTGCCACCACGTTTTCTTACGGCACTTTCGGTTCCAAAAGTGCCTACCTGTGTACAGTAACGAATCGTGTTCGCTAATATGTTTAATTTTGTGATGCCGGACCACTCTTAGCCTTTAAAGATTCATCCCCAGCCGGTCCGGCTCCGCTTCCGGCAAATTCCGGATCAGAGTTCATCTCGACCCCTTCGGCTTCGTCTGGTTTTTGTCCTTCCTGCCAGAATCCTAACTTTACGACATATTTGTATAATTCCGGACTGTTTTTTCGGATGTCAGCTCGGACATCTTCGTCACAGCAGGCGGCGAAAAAGCTGCCGAACTGCATCTCCGGCTTATCGTCAAAGTAGGATGGAAGAGGCTGCACCAGTCCACTGCCAGCCAGATATCGCTCGAAATCCGTCAGGGCACGTGAGGTTTCTTCGTCGCTTAGTTCCGACGCAGCGAACTCGCCGAATGCCATCGCAAGTCCCTGCGGTTTAGAAAATTTGATTTTCTTGTAATGCACATCTGTATCATAATTGACAAAATAGATACCCTGCTCTGTTTTCGGCGCTGAGAAGTATGCCTTGTCTGTGTAGTACATCAGCTCCCAGCCTGATTCTGCAAATCGTTTGATCCACTCTCTTGGCACGCCTGCCAGTTCTTTCGTAATCTGTTCTTTTTCACTGTCCGACGGACGCCGTTTTCCCATCAAACGCACATCATGCGTCCGGTCGCGCAGTCCATTTGCATCGTAGTAGTTGAGTTCCACGTACTGATCCGCCGCCATCTGACCATTGTCAAAGAAATAATATTTATGCCCGTTTACCATCCGGTTTCCGCCGCTGAACATAACACATTTGGAATCAAACCAATACCAGGCATTTCCTGCCTGATACCAGCCGGTCGTCAGTGCCCCATCCTCGTTTGCATGATACCACTGATCCGTCTCTTCCTCATAAATCCAGCCAGTCATCATCGCGCCGCTCTCGGCGAAATAATAACGGTTTGTGCCGATTTTCCGGAGTCCCCGCTGCATATAGCTGCTTTTTCCCAGATAATACCAGTGACCATTCGATTTCAGCCAGGACGCTTTCAAAAAGCTGCCATCCGTCAGGCGGTACTGCCAGTCCTCGCCGTCTCCGACCCACTCGCCCTCATACAGATACATTTCTTTATTTTCAAAACCAGCCGCGCCACTTTCTGTCGCCGATGCCTCTGTCTCTGTTATATCATTGGCATTATTTTCGGTGCCGAACCTGTAAACTTGATTTTCTTCCTTGCCCTGCGCCGGGGTGTCCGCAAACGCATCGTTACCTGCCGCCAGCGCTGTCCCACAAACAAACAGGGATACTAAAAAGGATGCTGCCCACATAAATTTTTTCTTCCAATTCATCGTGTGCCTCCCCTTTCTTGTTCATAATTAAGCAAAAAACTGTGAACAGTTGCCACATCTCTTCTTATTTTACCGCACCGCAAATGAAAAGTATAGAAAAAAATTCTTACATCCTTTATAATAATAAAATAAAAGACAGTTCATCAAAGACAGCAATATCCAATCTGCCTTTGAAACAATATAAAAATGATTACAAATTCCAATCACTCTTTTTTATAGAGTTATAAAATTAGAAAGGATACCATATATGAAATCAAAACGCATTTTGGCGCTGACGGGTGCTGTTATCCTAATCACCCTCTACGTCTCTTCCATCATCTTCGCCCTGATGGACAGTCCACTGGCAGAAAATCTGCTGCTGGCATCGCTGTTCTGCACGATCGTTATACCGGCGGTGCTCTATGGGTATGCGGTGGCACTGCGATATTTTAAAAAGAAAAAATAACGTTCAAAAAGCAAACGACTGTCTATTTCTAACACAATACGCAGTCGTTCGCTTCTTTCATTCTTCTATACTGACTGCCTCCGCAGTCTCCTGTCATTTTTTCATCATCCCGCCACTGTAACCGCATTCTCCCGGACATCATTAATCGCTTTCATAAGCGCTGTTCTCGTTCTCACATCAAACAACTTTAAAAAACTAATTGGCTTATCAAACGGAGGCTTCTGCAAAACAGCCACATTCTCCATATACCCATTCTGCTCCATATGATTAATAATCTTATGAACAAAATTGATCTGCCGTTGGGTGAACCTCACATGGCTAAAGTCACATGCTTCTCGGCCGTTTTAAACGGCAAGACTAAATATCGGCGGATACGCCAGTAACTTAGAATTCGTGCGGATACGCACTTTTTCCACGCCGGATACGGCTGGTTTCCACATTACAGGTAGTCCGCTGTATATCTGCCTGTATTTATGCCGCTTTTAAGTTATTTACTTCTACATAAAGCTTTCTCAAATCTGCATAAACGCAGGAGGTTCTACGCTTCACTGCAGGTACTTTTGCCTCCAGTGAAGACCTTTCCGTTTCCGGCAAGGGTTTTAAAAGTTCCCGTATAAAATATCTCGCCCCGATATTATAAGTTGCTGACAAATCACAGTTATACTGCTTTCCTGTCTGGAAGATACATAGGCTATGGTTCTCCGGATTTCTTACTATCGCTCCACTTCCGTCACAGGCCAGCCTGCTGGTGTTCCGGGCACTAACTCTGGACACACGAATCCTGTTCCGATGTGCCTGATGTTCACATAGCTTCTGAATATCCCGCTTTCTCCATAAATGAAGTTTTTGCTTCTTTTTTCCGGATATTTTTCCCTGCATTTCCAGATACTCAAAAACAATTACATCTGCCTGATATTCTACGGCATATTTCGTGATCTCCGTAGCTATTTTGCGGGACAGTTCCATATTCAGCCTTTTTGCATAACCCCATCGGCTTTGAACCTGTCTGGAGGAATGTTCTCTCTGAAAACGGCGGATTCTGCCAAGTACATGATACAAATGGTCTTTATCACTGGAGAAATTTATAAATTTACGTCCCAGGATAGTGCCATCTGCCCGCATGATGCTGCAGACTGCATCCGTATTGATTCCCAAATCAACACTGCATATCACCTGCTCTTTTACAGCTGTTTTCGATAAGGTTACTTCCTCTGTGTATGAAAACCGAAGGAAATATTTATGATGTTTCCTTTCCAAAGTTGGGGCAGATGCCTCTTTCCCGCTCCACTTTTTTCGAAGATATTCCATATCGGTATGAAGTAATTTCACCTGAAACCACTTCCACTCACGCCCATCAAATAGCTTTAAATAAGCCGTATCTTCTCCCGGTTCTGCTTCCCTATACATGACATCCCGATAGAATACCGGCATCGCATGATTCTCACAGACCAGCTTCGGTTTCCCCCTCAGTTCTCCCTTTTCCCACAAACTAAGGCGTGATTGATAGGAGGACACGGCTCCAAGTGCGTGTTGAATCGCCGCTCTTCTCAGATAAGATGGCATCTTAGGAAAATGACGGTCAAACGGAAATCTGGCATGATTCTTTTTTGTCTCATGTACCAGATGTTCCGCCTCATTAAAGCGTTTTTGTAGATTTTTGATTTCTGAAAGTTCTTCCCAGATCTCTGCATACACCGGAATCAGATAGGAAACTGCTTTCCGAAAAATATCCAGCGTAGAGCGGAGCGGTATATTCTTTTTTTTAATTTCTACTCCATAGCTGGATACAATCTGCATAAAGGTCCCTGCTTTCTGTTTTCGATATTTCGCACACTGTGCAAAATGATACTGTAAAAAATACGCATTTCTTCTTCCTGCGAAAGTAATTTTTCTTTCGTAGGTAATACACTATATTTACATTTATATTATACCATGCATCTCTTTGTAAGGCAAACACTTGTTCTGTATCTATTAAAATAATTGGCACACCTAACTCATCACTACTACAATATACTTATGGGTAATCCCCTTACATCCAG